>CAWUIS010000046.1:0-10070 GCA_963922625.1 uncultured Candidatus Melainabacteria bacterium
TTGCGTTATTAAAGCAAGTGAGGCTGTTAAGCAAAAAGTATTGGCAGAAGAAGCGAATAACCATATAAATGCCTAAGAAAAGAGAAGTTCTTAAAAATTTCTAATACATAGACCTTGAAAATACCCAGAGATTTTGCTAATATCATAGCCTGACACAAGAATCCCCCCCGCTATGGAGCAATCCGTAGCGGTTGTGTCGTTTTTAGCCACTATTTTGGGCTTTAGTTATCATCTAGTTAAGAAATTTCTTGTAAATAGTATAAACTCTTTTGTTTTTTATTCTTGTAGGCATAAGGAGCAAGCAAAACGGGACTTTAGCTTTCTCTTTAAAAATTAAGGGCAATCAAGAATGAATATTACAGGAACAGCAGGCTATATCAATTTAGCAACACATGCAAGAAATTTAGCAGCGGGACATAGAGACACTCCAACTAGAACCAGAAAAAATAGTGGCAGAGTTATACATGAATCTGAAGCCCTAGAAACAGCTGGCAATAAACAAGGTACAACAAATACTAATAACTATGCAAAAAATATGTTCTTAGCAATGAGACCAGGAACGAACTTTTCTATTACTGCATAGATTCCAAACAGAATCATCAAACAAGATCAATGCTATATTGAAGCCATGAAAATTGGCATACCAAAAGAAATTCTCTCAAATGAAAACAGAGTCGCAATCACACCTGCATGGACAAGAGCCCTTACTGAACAAGGTCATCAGGTATTTATAGAAACTAGTGCTGGAATAAGCAGCAGCTTTCATGATGTCGATTATCAAATCAATGGAGCTAGTATTCTTCAAAGTGCTGAAGAAGTTTTTGCCCAATCCGAAATCATAGTCAAGGTCAAACAACCACTTGAACAAGAAATTAAATTACTCAATGAAAAACATATAGTTTTCACCTACCTGCATCTAGCTGCTGACCCTGAATTAGTAAAAGGACTTGAAAACAGCGGTGCTCAATGTATTGCCTACGAAACCATTGAAGATGATCAAGGAAGATTACCACTACTAAGACCCATGTCTGAAATTGCTGGGCGCATGTCAGTGCAAATCGGTGCACGCTATTTAGAGCGTATGGCCCATGAAAAATACCCAGGAAGAGGAGTTTTGCTTGGAGGAGCCTTAGGCGTACCTCAAGCTTTGGTCACAATTCTGGGTGGTGGCATTGTGGGTAAAGCTGCAGCAAAAATAGCTGTGGGTATGGGAGCCTACGTTAATGTCATTGATAAAAACCTAAATGTGCTCACATATTTTGATGATTTATACGGTAGCCGCGTTACTAGTATTTTTAGTACTTCTGCTTCCATTGAAGATTCTGTCACTAGGTCTGATTTGGTTATCGGAGCAGCTTTAGTTGCAGGTAAAAAAGCTCCACAATTAGTCAGCGAAGAGATAGTTAAAAAGATGCGCTACGGTTCTGTTGTTGTTGATGTGGCAGTCGATCAAGGTGGTTGTATTGAAACCAGTGAACTTACCAAGCACAATGATCCAATCAAAGTAAAGCACGATGTTTTGCATTATGGAGTTGCAAATATGCCTGGAGCTGTACCAAACACCAGCACGACAGCGCTTTCAAATTCAACCATGCCGTATTTAATGAAACTAGCTGAAAAAGGCATGGACGCGCTTGAAGATGATCCTGGTTTCAAAAAAGGATTGAACATATCGAGAGGCAAGCTGTTAATCGATATCAACTAGGGTGGAATAATTCTAATACTTGAAACAAGAAATCCTAAATGGTGCCGAATTAATATCCAGAGCCGCCATGGATGCTGGAGTGAATTTCTTTGCAGGCTATCCTATAACACCAGCCTCTAGCATTTACACATCAATGCTACAAAAGCTACAAGCTCAGGGCAAAATTGCCATCGGAGCTTCAGATGAGATTGCAGCAATTTCAATGTGCATAGGAGCAAGCATGCGTGGAGCAAAGGCTATGACAGCAACTGCAGCACCTGGACTGAGCTTGATGATAGAAAATATTGGCTACGCTTTTGCAAGCGAAACACCTTTAGTGATTGTTTTAGGGCAAAGACTAGGACCAAGCACCGGAGCTGCAACCCAGTCTGCTGAGGGAGATATCAGTTTTGTTAGCCACTTAATATCAGGCGGCTATCAAATACCAGTTATAGCCCCACACTCAATATATGACTGCTATGAAGCAACGATACAAGCGATAAACACATCAGAAAAATTAAGAACACCAGTAATACTCCTAACTGAAAAAGACATCATTATGTCTAATAAAAACATCAACACTGGACAACTTCAAAAAGTTAAAAACAACACAAAAATAATCGACCGCAAATTGCATAAATTCAATGAAAACCAAGTATATAAAACATATGATTTCAATTTAGCCAAAGAAGTTCCTGATTTTCTTGCAGCAGGTCTTGGTACACCAGATAGAGTGGTTGCAACAGCTTCCTTCCACAATAAAGCAGGAGAGCTGAGTAAAAATTCTCCTGAAGCTTTTGAAGTAGCTGCACACCTTGAAGCCAAAATCAAAGAAAATATTTCTGACTACTCTTTTTATAAATTCAATCAACAAAAAGAAGCTGACACATTAATCATAAGTTTTCTTGCAAGTGATCTTTCAGCAAAAGAAGCTTTAAGATCTTTAAACAAAGTTTCTCATCTGACATTAAACACTTTATTTCCAATACTAGAAGATGTCATCCATAAATCTTTAGTGGGAATCAAACAAGTAATTATTCCTGAGGTCAATCACAATGGACAATACGCTGATTTACTCCGCCCTGTGATTCATAGCTTTGATCCAAGTATCAAAATCATAAAAGTTAACTCTAGAGCTTCTTTAATCAAACCTAGTGATATTTTGGAGGTTATTAATGGGCGTGTCGCCAAACGTAATACACAAAGTAAAGGTCTTAATAGATGACTTACCAATACCTTAATGATAAGCAAGAATTTCCTTATTGTGGAGGCTGCGGTCATACCATGATCAACAAAGCTCTTGATAAAGCCTTGCAAAAACTAAACTTAGCACCAAGCAAAATCAACCTTGTCAGTGACATTGGCTGTGTTGGCTTAGTAGACAAACTTTTTTTAACAAATACTATTCATACAACACACGGAAGATCAACAGCCGTTGCAACAGGTCTTGAACTAGCCGACAAAATACTTTTTGATGGTGATGCTGTTCATATAGTTATGATTGGTGATGGCGGTGCCACTATAGGTATTAGTCATCTTATTGAAGCAGCCAAGATGAATGTCAATCTAACAGTGCTGTTACACAATAATTTTGTTTATGGCATGACTGGTGGACAAAACTCGGGGCTCACACCAGAAAACTTTAAAACATCAACTACTATGGCCGGCTCCTTGGTGCCTAATATCCATATCGCAAAATTACTTGAAGCAGCTCATGCAAGCTATATCTCGCGTAAACTTGCAACTGACAGAGATTTAGACCAAGCCATTTTTGATGCCATTAATCATCCTGGCTTTGCTTTGCTGGAAGTCGTGGAACTTTGTACTGGCTATGCCACTAAATGGAACTCACTGGCTAAAAAAGATATTGAGGAGATTTTAGAGCACAGCGACTCTGGTGCCAGAGGAGTAGTGCATGAATTAAGTCGTCAAGATTTTTCTGAGCTTTATAAACAATCACATCAAACAAGCAGTTCATCTAAAGACTTTCAACTAGAGGTTATAGATGACAATGAACTGGCTAGTGAAATTAGTATAGTAATTGCTGGCTCAGCCGGTGAAGGCGTGCAGTACGCTTCAAAACAACTTTGCCAAAGGGCTGTCAGTAAAGGGCTTAATATTAGCCAAAAAGGGGATAATCCTGTCACTATAGGCACCGGCTTTTCGCTTGCGGAAGTGAAAATTAGCCCCAGAGAAATTCTTTACAGCGGCATTGATAAACCTGACTACATACTTATTAGCTCAGCTGATGGTTTAAAAAGAGTGGCTGAGTATTTTCAATTTTGTGATCAAGACACTAAGATTTTATGCCTTGATAGTTTAGAAAAAGATTGCCAGGCTTTATTAGAACAGTACGCTGTCAACATCAGCCAAATTCAATACATAGATGCTAAAGATGATGCTAATAAAAGAATCAATATGTTTTTTCTTGAAAAATTATATGAGCTAACAGGTTAGAACTAGTCCATCTGGTGGAATAAATAACACATAAGAAGCATGAGTTGAAGGGGGGGATGAGATTTATAAGACTTTCTGCTGGGTTTCTTGATTATTACAATACTTTTGGGAGAAATTAGAAGGCTGCTATACCGGTTATTTGTTTTCCAATTGTTAGGGTATGGACATTGTCCGTTCCTTCATATGTAATCACGGACTCAAGATTGCACATATGTCTCATCACGGGATATTCTGCGGTGATGCCATTAGCACCGAGAATATCCCTTGTTTTTCTAGCCACAGTAATAGCCATATGCACATTGTTCTTTTTGATCATGGAAATGTGCTCCGGTTTAATTTTGCCTTGTTCTTTAAGGCGAGTAAAATGCAGGGTAATAAACTGCGCTTTGCAAATCTCAGTAACTATTTCTGCTAATTCTTTTTGAATCAGTTGATGCGAGGCAATTGGCTGGCCGCGAAATTGCACTCTAGTCATAGCATAGTTAAGTCCGGTTAAGTAGCAATGCATCGCAGCTCCAATAGAGCCCCAAGCAATGCCAAGGCGAGCAGAATTAAGACAATTAAAGGCAGCCTTCAAACCAATATCACTACCTGGTAATAAATTCTCTTCTGGAATGACACAATCATCAAATATCAATTCTGATGTAACAGAAGCTCTTAAAGAATGTTTTTTGGTCTTTAATTTGGTTGAAAAACCTGGAGTATCTTTTTCAACCAAAAAAGCTCGAATCGCTTTTGCACCTTCACCAGCACCTTGCAGCCTAGCCCAAACCACGGCAACATCAGCAATAGAACCATTAGTGATCCACATTTTGGCGCCGTGAAGTTTATACCCACCATCAACTTTTTCAGCTCTGGTCTCCATACCTGCAGGATTTGAGCCATGATCAGGCTCAGTCAAACCAAAACAACCAATTTTTTCTGCTTGTGCCAGTAAGGGTAGCCATTTTTGTTTTTGAGCTTCACTACCGTAATTAAAAATTGGAAACATCACCAAAGAGGTTTGTACAGAATTAAAAGACCTGATCGCAGAGTCTCCAGCTTCAAGCATCATATTGATCAAACCATAAGAGACGTAACCTATACCAGGGCAACCGTAACCTTCAAAGGGAGCGCCTAGAAAACCCATAGCACCAATTTTAGGCACAAGTTCTGACGGGAATCTGTCTTCTAAAAAAGCGTCATCAATAATTGGCAGGACTTCTTTGTTTACAAAGTCCTTTGTGTTATTCATTACTAAAATCTCTTCAGAGCTTAGAAGCGATAAAAATTCAGCAAAATCAACAAAGTCTACTTTCTGCATTATGCAAATGATACTTGATTTCTAGCAAATGCATACCTTCTAGACATAATCGTTGCCGTGTCTAGTTTAGAACCAAAGTTCTGGTTTTCATTTAACTGAGGCTGTTTGGCATGAATAAACGGCAGTGGTTTTTCGGGATTACGAGCATCACGGTTGTCCTGAACCATACGCTCTAGTCTGTCCATGCGCTCGCTTAAAGCTTGGATTTGATCTTGTTTGGGATCGTGGACTTGAGCGTCTATATTGCCTTGGAAAGCTTGTTTTGGTCTTGCTGATAAATCAACACTACCTGGTCTTGTAAAAGGATTTTGCTTAGGTTGTTTCTTTGGAGCCCAGTCACCAGCAGCTTCTTGGTAAATCACATTAACAGCTTCAGCAGGTAAATCAATGATTTGCCCTTGAACTGCTTTTACTTCTTGATGCTTAGGATTGCGTCTATAACCGTTTTTAATTGGTGCTTTTTGCGCAGCAGCTTCTTGGCCAGCAAAAATACTAGCTCCTGGATTTTGAGTTTGATTAAACCCGCTCAATCTCATTGCTGCTAGAGTAGCGAAATAAAGTTAAGCTAGAGTTAAGAATGGGATTCCTGAGTTAAAAATTTCTTAGAGACAAAAAATCAATTACGGTGATATATTTTAGAAACTCAAATCGGGTCAGAGATTAGTTTTCAATGAAGTCAATTTAATCTAAGAGCTTTACAAGCTCTTGAATCTGCTCGCCTACTACATCAATGCAAAAAGAAAAGAGCCAATCAACACAAAATATTCTTAACTATGAGCCATCAGATGCTAAACCAAACTTAAATAACAAGAACACTTTTACTGGTGTTTGGTTAGAAACCCTCAACCTACTTGAAAAAAAACTTAATAAGCCAAGTTTCGAGACTTGGATCAAGGGTATTAATTTTCATACACTCGATGAACACAAAGTTATTCTTGAAGTAAAAAATGACTTTACTAGAAATTTTCTTTTACAGAGTTACAAAACAGAAATAGAAAACTCATTGAAAGAAGTACTAGCGAGAACAGTATCTGTTCATATCCAAATAAATAGCGATATATCCAATGAGACTTTTACTAATACAAGCTCGGAGCCAGAACAAATATCTCTAGCGAGAGTAGAGCCTAAAATAAAAACTCAAATCATTGCAAAACACGATATCAAGCCTGAATTAAATTTTTCAAATTTTGCAGCACTTGATTGCAATAATACTGCACTGGTTTTTAGTAAAGCTCTTTTAAACTCAGATTTTAACTACCAGTCACTTTTAATATTTGCAGAACCTGGTCTTGGAAAAAGTCACTTGCTTCATGCCATCGCAAATGAACACCTTGAAAAAGACTCACGAGTAAAACTATTGAGCGCAGAAAAATTCACAAACTCTCTTATCAGCTCAATACAAAGAAACAAAACACAGGAATTTAGAGACAAACATAGAAACATAGACTTGCTTTTGTTAGATGATTTTGAATTCATCGACAACAAAAAAACTTGCCAAGAAGAGCTTTTATACACAATTAGAGCTATTACAAACAATGGCGGAAAAGTAGTAATTGCTTCAAGTAAAGCAATAGAGGACTTTAAACTCTTAAATAATAAACTAAAGTCTTTTCTTCAGGGTTCACTCTATGCTCAAATTCAAAAACCAAGTTTCCAATCTAGACTCAAGCTTGTCTCAAGTATTTGCAAGCAAAAATCAATCTCAACAACTGAAGCCATAGAAGAAAATATCGCTCGAAAATTCACTGAAAATATCAGAGAAATTGAAGGTGCTTTATTACAAATATCTGCAATGCAAAAATTTAGTGAAGCTGATATTGATAGCTTTGCCATAGCCAATGTTTTCGGTTCATCTTTAAGCTACAACAATGAAAAACAAGCGTCTATTGAGTCAATTACTGAAGCGGTATCGCAATATTTTGGCTTAGAAGCCAAAGAGCTTATCGGCAAATCAAGACTTAGTGACATTGTAAAAGCTAGACATATAGCCATATTTCTAAGTCATGAGATTCTAGAAATTAGCCATGGCAGGATTGGTAAGTATTTTGGCTCAAGAAAACACAGTTCTGTTATACATTCCATCAAAGTAGTCAGGTCACAATTGTCAACAACGCTACCGTCAGCAAAAGCATTAGAAAAAATCATTGACGATATAAGAAATCAGCTTAAACTATAAACACGAAGTTGTTGAGAATATTACTCAATAAGCACTTAATACTAATAAAGAGGGTAAATATACTACATGAGCGAGGCTACTCAAGAAGCTAGTAAAACTTTCAGCAAAGAAAATCCTTTGTTGACACAGTTACTAGAAAATAGAACTTTAAACAAAGAAGGATCCCAAAAAGATACCAGGCATTTTAATATCTGCCTCAAGGATACTGGCATGGTTTACCAACCAGGTGATTCTCTCTATGTCTTTGCAGAAAACGATAGCCAAGTTGTAAATGAGCTACTGCAAGAACTTGAACTAGATCACAGCCAAGAACAAGAGCAGGAGCGTTTCCAAAAAGAAGTAAATATCACTAGAGCCTCGAACAAAATCTTCAAGCTGGTAGAAGAAAAGCTCGAAGCTAAACTTGAAGCTAAAGCAATGGCTGAAAGATTTAATGGATACTCAGTTGCTGCTCTAATAAAAGTTTTAAAGTCAGAATACCCTGAGCTAAAAATTTCTTCTGATGAACTTGTTAATAACTCATCGAAGCTAAATCCAAGAGCCTATTCAATAGCCTCATCGCAAAGCGCACATCCCGATGAAGTGCATCTTTGTATCGCTCGAGTTGATGAAGAAATAAACGGACAAAAAATACTCGGTGTTTGCTCAAACTATCTTAGTAACAGAGTTAGATTAAAAGAAAAAAACCTTAGAGTTTATGTCCACAGCAACGATAAATTCAGGCTTCCTGAAGATAGCAGCAAAGACATTATCATGGTGGGACCAGGTACTGGTATCGCACCATTTAGAGCCTATATAGAAGAGAGAAATCACCAAAGAGATCAAGGCCAAAGCGTAGGTAAAGATTGGCTCTTTTTTGGAGACCAAAGATCAGCTTACGACTATATCTATGGAGAGGAGTTGGATGCGTATAAAGAAAAATATGGTCTTGAGATTGATCTTGCTTTTTCACGTGACCAAGAGCATAAGGTTTATGTACAAAACCGTATGGAAGAAAACTCTGACAAAATTTTTGAATGGCTTGAAAACGGTGCCTATTTCTATGTCTGCGGTGATGCTAGACGTATGGCAAAAGACGTAGATGCAATGCTACACAAAATCGTAGAAGATCACGGCAAAGATGCTGAAGCGTATATCAAAGATCTAAAAGATAGCAAGCGTTATTGCCGCGATGTATACTAAAAATTAGTGTTTTTTGCAGCAATAGCAACAATACTTGGAACTATATATTTTGTTCTTGGAGACAATAGGCTTTTAATTGCAGCAGTTGCTTCTTTTGCACTTTCGACCTTGATTTTAACAACACTCAGGCACAGAAAAAAAGAGCTGATGCTCTTTATCACAAGTTTTTTATTGGTTTTTTTTAACTACAACTTAAGAGCTGAAAGCCTTGAATATACAGAATATAAAAACCTAGACTTGTCACAATACCAAATTAAAATCATCCAACATCCTAAAGAAAGATTTTTCAAAGATGAGTTTGTAGTAGAGCTCACGAGCCCCAAAACAAATTTCATAGAAAAACTTTTTCTAACAAAACGTTTTTTAGTCAAAGCTAGTAGTCACCAAGCTTTAATAAAAAATGACATTATCAAAATTGAAGATTATCAAATTGAAAAACTCAAATATCCTCAAAACAAAATCTACAAAAAAGACAAAGTCTTCTATGAAATCAAATCTAAAAAAATCAGATACCTAAAACACCAAGAAAATATTTTCAATAAACTACAAAACAATATCAAAGCTTATTACCAAGCTAGCCTAAACAAAGAAAATGCTCAAATTGCTTCTAGTATTATTCTTGGATCCAGATCCAGTAAATTAGACCAAGGCTTTATCAGCACAATCCGTAAACTAGGACTAGGTCACTTTTTTGCAGCTTCAGGTTTTCATCTTTTGATTTTGACTTTGATATCAAACTGGCTTTTTAATTTATTGAAGCTCAATTTCAGGATTTCAAGCTTACTAAATCTCTCACTTGTATTTGGCTATATGGCTATTACAGACTTTAGTCCTTCTATTGTACGAGCTGGAATTTTCATCTCAGCTTATTTGATTTTAAACCTACTAGAGCGCAAGCCAGTAGGCATAAGGCTTCTAGTCTACCTTGCGGCAATCATGCTCGTGATAGACCCATATAGCATTTTTGATTTAGGTTTTCAGCTTAGCTACCTTGCAACACTTGCTATTTTGATTTGGACTCGTCCCATCCAAGAAAAACTTAAAACACTAGCGCTGCCTCAATACTTTAAAGAAATTATCTCCGTGAGTTTATCGGTGCAAATACTTTTGTTACCAGTGGTAATTTACTATTTTGATTCATTACAAATTTGGAGCCTGATAGCAAATATCATCTTCACACCTGTTTTAAGTTTGCTTACTCTTTTAAGTTTTTTAGGTTTAAGTTTTATTATTGAACCCTTTCTCAATCTCTTTAGACAAGTGATAGT
>CAWUIS010000047.1:0-10048 GCA_963922625.1 uncultured Candidatus Melainabacteria bacterium
AAGGTTCTTTAGAAAGCGCTCTAACAATCTCAAAAATTGTAATTTGATCAGCTTCTTTGGCCATTTTATAACCGCCGTATTTTCCGCGCACGCTCTCTATCAAGCCCGCCTCTCTTAGTTTTGAGAGAATCGCAGCTGTGTTTTCAGAGCTAATGCCCTCAGAGTCAGCGATTTCATTTAAAGAAACTAAGGTCTCAGGCTTCTGGGCTCTGAGCCTAGCTACTTTTAATATGATACGTAAGCCGTATTCTTCGTTTGCAGTTATTTTCATAAATTAACTATCAGTGCAATTATACACAAAAGTTTAGCTTTTTCTCAAGATTATTGTTTTATTTGAGGATTTTAGTGAGTGGTGCCACTATCTAAACTAGGTCGATGGTTTTTGAGTTTGTGTAATATCGGAGACCATAATTTCTATGAAAATGTCATAATTTCTTTGTATATGATGCAAGAAAAAATATTTGAAACAGCAATAATAGGCTCTGGAGCAGCAGGGCAGATGGGAGCTTTGCGCTCGGTGCTCAACAACAAAGACACCATTGTTTTTAAGGGCAATGCTCAAACCAATAAAAAATCCCGAGCTACCTGGGTATCAAAAGTGGTTAATATGCCTTATGTTTTTGATACTGCTCGTCCTATCACCACCGGTACCAAAGATACTTTTGAGTGGATTAAAACTGAATCTGAGTTTTCCGATAAACTCACCGAAATTGCTGATGCTGCAATGAAGCTAGAAAAAATTCAAGAAGATATTGATGGCAAGAAACAGGAGCTTTTTGTCCTTGAAGATTCTAATGGTGAAAAATACAAAGCTCGTTTTGTTTTACTGACAACCGGTATCATGGATATCCAGCCTGAGATAGATGGTTCTATAAGACCAGTTTTGCCATTTGCAAATAACGGGCACGTTGACTATTGCATTCGTTGTGATGGACATAAATCTAAGGGCAAGATTACTGCCACTATTGGGCACAGTAATGCTGCTGCTTGGGTTGCTGCTCTTTTACACGAGCGCTACCAACCACCTCAGATGAAAATATTTACTAATGGACAAGCACCAGAATTTGACGATGAAGTAAAAAAACTTATTGAAGTTTATAAGATCAAAGTAGTGCGTGAGCCTATTGCTGCTATCAAAGGTAAGCCCAAAGAAAAAATGGAAGGTTTTGAGGTCCTTGATTTAGATGATACTGAGAGCGGTAAAACCAAATTTGAAGAAGTAGAGATAGCTTTTGCGATGCTCGGACAGATTGCTTATAACGAGCTTGCCAAGCAAGTTAATGCTGATATTAACGCCAAGGGTAATGTCATTTGTAATGCTAAAGGTGAGTCGAGCGTAGCTGGGCTCTATGTAGCTGGTGACCTGCGCGATACCGGTAAATATCAAATTTACACAGCTTGGGACCAAGCGGTTGATTCCATTGATGATATTGATGCTAAATTGAGGCGCGAGACAAGAGCAAGAGCTCTAGAAATGCAAGTGGCTTGAGATCCTCTAAAAGGCGCGTCTTTGTGATCAAAATTTTCCATTCGTGGGCAAAAATGATAAAGCTAGAGCATACTTTGTTCTCGCTACCTTTTGTTGTTAGCTCCGCTTTGCTTGCAATCTATTACCTGGGTTTTCAAAACTATCAGCTTATAAATTTTTTATGGATTGCTTTGTGTCTACTTGGAGCGCGCTCTTTGGGGATGACTCTTAATAGAATTTTTGATGCTGAAATTGATGCTAAAAACCCCCGCACCCAAGATCGTGAGATTCCAGCTGGACGTTTAACCATGGCACAAGCTTGGTTTTTTGCAATATTAGCTTTGCTTTTACTTGTTTATGGTGCTTTTCAACTACCTCGGCTTTGCCAAATACTTTTGCCTATTGCTCTTGCTTGGCTTTTTCTATACTCTTGGCTAAAGCGCTTTACTTGGCTTTGCCATTTTTTCTTGGGTACTACTCTTGGAGGTGCAAGCTTGGGTGGCTGGATTGCAGTGACTGCTAATTTGGATACTTGGGCTCCAGTATACCTCGCGCTTGCTGTGAGTTTTTGGGTTGCTGGTTTTGATATTTTTTATGCAAGTCAGGATGAGCTTTTTGATCGTGGGCAAAATCTTCACTCATTGCCAGCAAAATTTGGCAAAGAAAAAGCTTTTATGGTGGCTAAGTTTTGTCATTTTTTGACCCCTGTATTTTTGTATCTATGCGGTCAGGAACTAGAGCTGGGGCTTTTTTATAAGCTAGGTATAGTTTTAGTCATAGCGGCTCTTTTTTACGAACAGAAGCTTGTTAAAGATGGCAAAATTGAAGCTGCTTTTTTTCAGGTTAATAGTTGGATTTCGGTCTTGATTATGATCGCTATTATTCTAGATTTGTTTTTATAATGCTTCTTACTTAGGCATATACTCTTCTGCATTAGGATCATAGCGGCCTTCTTCATAAAACTCTGCAAGAGTCATGCCTAAGGTTGTGCCAATTGTTATTTTTTTCTTTTCTCCTTGTGGTGTAATCCCTCTAAGTAGAAGGCTATCATTTAGGTTAGTAATAAAGCCTAATTCAATTAATGTTCCAACTACCGCAGGGGCTAACGGTTTTAAGACTGTGAACTTTGCCTTTCGAGTTGGTTTTACTCTCTGTTCTTCTCCTGGCTCCCATGAGCCTTTTGCATATTCTCTCAAGGCTTTAACGGCTCTTCTTGACAATTGTATTTCTGCTTGATCATTCCCATTTCCAGTGTATCTGTGTACGCTTGGTCCACGAGAATTTGCATTTCTTGAGTAATCAGCATGGACGGAATGGAAAGCATGGGCTTTATCCGCAAATTTGGGTCTTTCGCTAAGTGGTATAAATCTATCATTTGTTCTGGTTAGAATTACCTTAAACCCTCTGCTTTCCAGAAAGGCTGCAGCATCATTAGCTGCAGTGAGGACTACATCTTTTTCTGCAACACCATATTTTCGAGCACCAGGGTCTCTGCCCCCATGCCCAGGATCGAGTACTATTGTAAACGTCTCACCACCTTCTGGAATTATCACTCTATCTCCTATTCTTAGAGTTTTAATTGGATCTCCAGCTTTTAGGCGGAGTTTTGGGTGGTTAAAGCGTGAGGTGTAACCAGTATCTCTTCGATAATCAAGTGCAATCATGGTCTTTTTGCCTCTAGGAGTCTTGCGTTGTATCAAAAATTGACGATTGGGACCTAAGTTCTTTTCAATATTTATTTCTTTACTTGCGATCCCAGAATATGATAGACCTGCATTAGCAAGATCTCCTAATCTAGTAGGTATTTTACTAAACTCATAAGCTCTATTAATATTTTCAGGTCTTACTGCTTCTTCTAAAAGAGCCAGCGATAGTATTACACCAACTTTATTTTCTTTTGTTTCTAGAACTTGGTTGATTCGATTTATCGCATTATTTTCAATATCAACGTTGCTAGCATCAGGATACTCTTTTCGTAACTCAGCTCTAAGCCGCGTAGCAACCTCAGCTAGTTTTTTAAGCTTTTCAAGTCCTTTAATACCTTGTTCTTTTGCAATTGCTTCAGCGAGTTCTTTGCCTTTTTGTTTTAGATTTGCTTTGCGGGCTCTAGTAATATTTTCAGGTTTTGCTGCTTCTTCTAAAAGAGCCAGCGATAGTATACCAACTTCATTTTCTTCTGTTTCTAGAAGTTGGTTGATTAGACTTATCGCATTATTTTCAATATCAACATTGCTAGCATTAGGATATCTTTTTCGTAACTCAGCTCTAAGGAGCGTAGCAACCTTAGCTAGTTTTTGAAGCGTTTTAATTCCTTGTTCACTCTGTTCTTTCCCTATGGTTTTTGCTAGTTCTTGACCTGGTTGATTTAAGCTTTGTTGAGGGATGATTTTAGTTCCTTTGGGCAGAGTGATTGGATCATAAGCCACAATATTCAAAGCTTTATTGTTTTCTGCAGGTATATAATGAAACCAGTTTTCAGTACCATTTTGAAAATCTTCAGCGCTACGATCAGCAAGTTTAGCTCCGTAGATTACTGGGATATAATGCTCATTGCCCTTAGAGTCTGTAATTATTGCCGTGAATTTTTTACCTGGTCCAAGTACTTTTCTTAGATCCTGTGGTCCCATGTCTTTAAGTAATTTACCTACAGGGTCTAATATTGGACTCTTCTTGAGCCTATCTAAGTCATTTTTTGAAAGCACTTGGCTGTATATAGGTACAACCGCTTGATTATCTTTTGTTCTTTTAAATCTATGTGGTAATTTGAAGCTAAGATAAACCTCTTCATCTTTATCTGCTTCTTCTTTAATAACTCCGGTGTCACGATTTAAGCTTATTGGATAGAAGCCATCCCTGGGCTCAGATGTACTAAGTTCTTGATTTTGATTTTTGTTTTCGTTTGGGCTCTTCCAAGTGATGACGTCCTGAATAAGTGACCATAGGGAGAATGTGGTGCGTGTTGCTCCAGGACTCAAGTTCTTAACTTTGGTTGCGAATATATCCATACCCTCGCCTGTTCTTATTTTAAGCAAGTGCGCTTAAGCTAAGGTTAAGGATCTAAACTTCGCTAACGTGAGCGTTGCCAAGCTAAAATGCTATGGTTCAGTTTCAATAATGCAAGGTTTGATCAAATACTGGAAAGGATATGCGCTAGGTTTTTTGCTACTTATAGGTGTAAACCTTCTAGCTGCTTATATCCCTCAGTTGGTTAAGCAAGCTGTAGATTTTTTACCACAACTCAAGCAAGCTGTGATGCCAGCCCAAGAGCTTGAAAATTTATTACTTACTATTGTTGCTCTTGCTATTGCTATGGCAGCAGTGCGTATTTTTTCAAGGCAAATTGTTTTTGGTATTGGACGACAAGTTGAATATGATCTCAAAAAACAACTCTTTGATCACATCATCAAATTTGAGCCTAAGTATTTTAGTGAAAGACAAACAGGAGATTTGATCTCGATTATTACCAATGATGTCCAGTCCATTAGGGCGCTAGCTGGTTTTGCTATGCTCAATATCGCTAACACTATTATTGCCTTTGCCGTAATTTTACCTTTGATGTTTCAGCTTAATGTAAAGCTTACTTGGTGGTTTTTGTTGTTAATCCCAACAGTGATTTTGTTCATTATTAGCTTGAGCTCTAAAATCAAAACCTACCAGCAAGCAGTTCAAGAAAGGTTAGGTGAGCTTAGTAGTTTTATCGAAAGAAATCTCTCTGGTATACACATCATCAAAGCTTACGCCCAAGAAAACGCCGAGATTGAAAGATTTAAAAAACAAAATTATCAATTGCGTGATGACTATATCAAGCTAGTTGGAGTCAGGAGTTTGATTGGTCCTGTGATGAAGATTATTGCTTCAATGGGTTTTGTGCTTCTGCTTTATATCGGTGGTGAGGCTATTATCAGCGAAAATTTTAGTGTTGGTGATTTTGCTGCTTACTCCCTTTACATCACTAGATTGATCTGGCCAGTTGCAACCTTAGGCTGGCTTATTACGGTAATCTATAGGGCTCAAGTGAGTCAAAAGCGCATCAAAGAAGTGCTTGATAGAAAAGCCAAAATTAAAGATCCCGTTCATGCCATCGATAAAAAAACTTTTGATCAAGAGATAGATTTGCGCTACCTCAATACTAAGATATTGAAAGGTGAAAATGTCGCTGTTATTGGCAAGATAGCGTCTGGTAAAACGGTCATGGCAAACAAGCTAATGCACCTCAGTGAAATTAAAGCTGGTGAGATTTTTATCGATGGTACTGATGTTATAGACATCAAACTCAACTCATTGCGCTCACTGATTAATTTGGTGCCACAAGAAAGTTTTTTATTCTCTACTTCTATTGCTGAAAATATTGCTTACGCAGTTGATTTAAAGCAAGAAGAGATCGAAGAACTTGCCAGAATGTTGTGCATCCATGATGA
Organism: uncultured Candidatus Melainabacteria bacterium; assembly: GCA_963922625.1. Lineage (GTDB taxonomy): Bacteria > Cyanobacteriota > Vampirovibrionia > LMEP-6097 > LMEP-6097 > CAWUIS01. The sequence continues at coordinate 5,887 of CAWUIS010000047.1, forward strand.
GATCATGAAATTCCCTGAGGGCTACCAGAGTATAGTGGGTGAAAAAGGTGTGACTGTTTCTGGAGGTCAAAGACAAAGATTAGCGATTGCAAGGGCTATTGCTATTAATCCAGAAGTTTTGATCTTGGATGATGCTCTTTCTAGTCTTGATGATAAAACAGCCAAAGAAATTATGGATACTTTACTTGTAAACAGAAAAGGCAAAACAACTATTTTTATTACTCATAAAGAATCTATTATTCAAGACTTTGACAAGGTCTTAGTCATGCATGAGCTTAATAAGGAGTATGCTGCCAGATGAAACCGCAAGTGAAAATTGGTGATAATTTCGAGCTGCTGAAATTGCTTTTGCCATATTTCAAGCCCTACTCACTCTCGATCTTTTTAGTGCTTTTGATTTTGCCTCTTGGCTCTATCACGTATTCAATTCAGCCAATAATAATGCAAAGAGCGGTTGATGATTTACTGGCTTCTCAATCTTTGAATAAGTTGTGGCTTTATGTCTTAGCTTTGCTTGCAGTTGTAGTCTTTAATTTTTTTATTCAGGTTTATCAATTTTGGGTAATGAATAGCGTCGGGCAAAAGTCAGTTGCAGAAGTGCGCAATGATCTTTTTGCTCATCTGGAAAAGATGTCTATGAGCTATTTTAACCGCACACCTATTGGGCGTTCTATTTCCAGGCTTACAAGCGATATGGAGCAATTAGCTGATAGTTTTTCTGGTGGCTTGATTTTAATTTTGCTAGATGTTTTTAATATATTGGGCATTATTGCTTTTATGTTTTGGCTCAATACCAAGCTTACTTTAGTAATAAGTTTGTTTTTGATTCCGATCTATTTCTTGTCTGTCCATTATCAAAAGCGTTTTCGAGAATCTAATTTCAAAGCTAGGCAAGAATTGTCTAAGCTCAATTCTTTTTTGCAACAAAATGTAGTTGGTATTCAAGTGGTGCATCTGCTTAACAGCACCGAAAAGAACATGAAAAAATTTGAACAAGACAACAAAAAATTTTTTCAAGCAAATGACCAAAGCATAAAAGCTGATGCGCAGCTCTCTGCCTATATAGAGCTGGTTTCTTTGTTTGCTATTGTTGCCATGATCTTTATTTGTAAAAACCTGCTTCAAGGAGAACTAGGTCTGTTTTTAAGTATTGGAACAGTACTTGCCTTTTTACAATATTCGCAGCAGCTCTTTGAACCAATCCGTAATTTGAGTGAAAGATTTACTGTGATCCAATCAGCCTTTACTGCTGCAGAGAGAATCAAGCAGCTTATGGATGAGCCTATTGAAATTAAAGATGGTGATGCTTCTATGCCATCTAAGCTAGATCCAATTATCGAATTTGATGATGTTTACTTTCGTTACGCAAAGGATAATGATTGGATATTAAAAGGTCTAAGTTTCAAAATCTTCAAAGGAGAAAAAGTTGCTATCACTGGTAGAACTGGCAGCGGTAAAAGTACCATCATTAAACTTTTGACAAGACTTTATGAAGTAGAAAAAGGTTCTATAAAAATCATGGGTGTCGATATCAAGGAACTTAAGCAAGATGACTTGCGTAAATTTATTGCTGTGATTCACCAAGATAGCTATATTTTTGCTGGTGATCTTGAGGCTAATATCCGTCTTGGGCGTGATGATAGAGAAATTATGCTTGATCTGGCGCAGCCTTTTCTTTCAGCTCTGGCTACTAACAAAGATGCAAAGGGCCTCTATGATTATTCATCTGGAGAACAGCAAGTTATAAATTTTGCAAGAGCCGTAGTATCTGATCCAGCGATTTTAGTACTAGATGAAGCTACTGCCAGTGTAGATATAGAGACTGAAAAACAAATCCAAAATTCACTCGAAAATTTTCTGAGTGCAGATAAAACAGCTATTATCATCGCTCACAGATTAAATACAGTTGAATTTTGTGATAAAAAAATCGAAATTAAACAAGAGTAATACAACTCGTATTTGAGAACACTTCTCAGTAGTAGCCTGAAACTCGGGATAAATGTCTCCAACTGTCTTTACAAGAGTATTTTAGCCTGTCTTTTTTATACAAAACTTATATACTAAAAAACCAATTAGGTTTATCATTTGATTTGTTAAATTAGGAATCCAAATTAAATATGGTTCAAAAGATTTTAAATAACGAAGAAGGAAGTGCAGCTAAATTTTTTATGCTGTCGTCACTAGTATGGCTGGTACTAGGTATGGGCTATGGTTTACTTGGAGCCATCGAGTTCTCTTACCCAGATATCACTAAAGGAATTCCTCAACTCTCTTTCACTCACTTAAGACCGGCTCACGTCAACACAGTTGCTTTTGGTTGGTTGTCAATGGCAAACATAGGCTCGGCACTATTTATCATTCCTGCTCTTTGTAAAACTAAACTTTATTCAGAGAAACTGGCTAATTTTGTTTGCTGGGTTTGGAACCTGGTTATTGGCCTTGGTGGCATCTCACTTTTAAATGGTTACACCGAGGGCCGCGAATACGCTGAGTATCGTGAACCTTTTGACGTTCTAGTGATCATCGGGCTCTTTTTAATTTCATACAATCTTTTCCGCACAGTACTTAACAGAACCGTTAAAAAACTTTATGTATCGGTTTGGTATATTATGGGCGCTTTTTTCTGGATGCCTCTGATCTATATAGTTGGTAACAGAACTTTTGTCGCTATGGATGGTCTCAACGACGGTATTTTGAACTGGTTCTATGGTCATAATATTCTTGGTATGTGGTTTACGGTACTGGGTGTTGGTATTGCATACTATATGCTCCCAAAAATGAGTGGTAAGCCGATTTGGTCTCACTCACTTTCTATGCTTGGTTTTTGGACCATCGCCTTTTTCTACGCTACTACTGGTACTCACCATTTATTACAGTCTCCAGTACCTGAGTGGCTGAAAGCTCTTGCTGTAATTTTTTCTGCGGCACTTGTTATCCCTGTAATTACCGTACTTACAAATTTTTATATGACCATGAAAGGTTCTTGGTGGATGCTTACTACTAACATGCCTCTTCGCTTTGTGATGACAGGTGCTTTCTGGTACTTCATTACTTGTATTCAAGGTCCTTTCCAAGCAACTCGTGGTGTTAACTGGTACATTCACTTCACTCAGTGGGTTGTAGCTCACGCGCACGTTGCACTTCTAGGTACTTTTACATTCTTTGTTTCGGGTTCTTTATACTACGGTATTCAAAGACTCACCGGTAAAAGAATATATAGTGTTCGCCTTGTTAAATGGCACTACTGGCTTCTTTTAGTTGGCTTTGTGATTTTCTTTTTATCTCTGACTATTGCTGGATTGCAGCAATCAGCTGGTTGGGCTTTAGGATACTCTGTTAATCAATGGAGCGTGATGCTCCCACCAATGTGGCTGTTTAGGGCGATTGGAGGAACCTTGATGTTCTTCTCGAGCTGCTTGTTTGCATACAATATTTTTAAAACTATGACTGCAAAAACAACATCATCAGATGCTGAATTGAATCTTGCAGTACCAGTGGAGGGCGCCTAAATGTCTGAAAATGATAAAAAATCTGTAGGTATCAAAGGCTACGCATTACCAGCCTTAGTTGTAATTCTTTCATTCTCTATAATCTATACCGTGGTTGTTTTGATTCCTGACTTTACTATGGTCAAAATTGAGCCAACTAAATACGCAATGGAATATGTGCTGCGCGATAAAGATGGCAACATTCTAAGAGATAAAAATGGCATACCTGAGTTGAATAGTGCAGGTAAAGGCCGCCAAGTTTATGTACGCGAAGGTTGTTTTTATTGCCACTCCCAGTTCGTAAGACCTCAAGATAGAGATTTTGGTTCTAAGGTTCATGCTGGTGACTACGCTAATGAAACTCCAAATGTTTTAGGTACTTCAAGAACAGGTCCTGATCTTTCTAATGAGGGTGGTAAACTGCCTGATGCATGGCATATTGGTCACTTAATGGATCCAAGAGCTTATAACCCTGGTTCTATCATGCCTTCATTTAGCTATCTTAATCATGAAGATATGCACAATTTGGTTGCTTATATCCAGACACTTGGAATCAAGCGTTTTGAAGATCCTAAAAACAGACATATTTATGAGGCTTACTATCCTGAAGCAGATGATGCTTTCTGGAAAGCTTCTGAGCACCACAAACCTAATGTTGATAGTGCTGCTGCTGC
>CAWUIS010000048.1:0-9802 GCA_963922625.1 uncultured Candidatus Melainabacteria bacterium
GGTCAGAGCCAGATGGTGAAATAGAATAACCCACTTCTTTAAAAACAAAAGAGTCAAAAATACCATCCCCCATATAAATCACATCTTGGCTTTGATAGTGCTCTTTGATCCAGTCGATACGTCTAAAAGTACTGACACAATCAATCTGGAATTTCATGTCATCAACGCGGCGTTTTGAAATAGGAAAACCTCGCTTATCGCCGCTAACAAAACGCACTTCTATTAAACCTTCTAGTAATTTAAGGGCATCATTATCGTCAGCGCCAAATTCCTTATACGCTTTGCCATTTTCATCGTAAAAAAAGCGTCCCGTGGTTAGGACCCCATCAACATCAAGAATAAAAACCTTTGGACTGATCATCTTGATAGTCTATTATATAATTCATAATATGTCTGACAACACAATTATGGTCTTCATACCGATGTATAACTGCGAAAAGCAAATAGCTAGAGTATTAGCAAATTTTACAGAGGATATTCAAAAACTTTTCTGCGAGATTGTTGTTGTTGATAATGGCAGCAAAGATAGAAGTTTAGAACTGGCTCAGGAAGCTCTAGGGCAACTTAAATATGTCAAAACAACCCTACTACAAAACTGCGATAACTATAATCTGGGAGGATCACATAAAGTAGCTTTTAATTATGCACTTGATAAAGCTTATAGCCATGTCGCTGTATTGCATGGAGATGATCAAGGTAGCGTGCTTGATTACGTTGAGCATATTAAATCTGGCGAGTATAAAAACTATGATCAATTTTTAGGAGCACGTTTTCACCCAGTCTCTAAGCTCGTTAACTACCCATTTATACGCACTTGGGGTAATCATGCACTGAACTTTTTATGTTCTCTTGCAACTGGCTCTTTGATTATGGATATGGGAGCTGGCTTGAATCTTTACAGTACTGAATACTTGAAATCAAGATTCTACTTATATTTTCGTAATGACCTTACCTATAATGTTTTCATGCTGTTTTATGGATGCTTTGTAAAATCAAAGTTCAAATTTTTCCCCTTGGTTTGGAAAGAAGAAGATCAAATCAGTAACGCCAAAGTCTTTCAACAAGGCTTTAGAATATTGGGGCTTATTTCACAGTATATTTTTGCTAGAAAAAAAATCTTCTCTCTTGATGAAAACGAGTGGTCAAAAATCGATTATAAGTCAGATATTGTCTTTAGCTCGAATCCAGAGCGGGAGTCCGTATGAGACTAGAAAATCAATTTCGCTTTTTTAAAATCAGCTTTCTTCTAATTGCAATTTTTTTGATTTATAAAAATTATGCAAGTTTTGATTTTAGTGTTGTTAGCTTTATTACTCTAGCTTCTGCCTTGCTTTACTTGCTCTCACATTTTTTTCGCGCATTCAGGCTCCGCTTTATTATTTCTTCTGCTGAATTTAAAACCAATGATGCCGCCATGGTACAGTTTGGTTCAGCTTCGATTGGTAATTTGCTTTTTCCTTTTGCTAAAGACTTTTTAGCGGTCTATCTTTTTTATTTAAATCAAAACAAAGATATTTTAAAAATTTTCATATCGCTTCTCTATTTAAGGTTCTTTGATTTCCTGGTCATCACGCCCATGCTTTTAATTTTGGTTGTTTCTGGATCTTTAGAAAAACAGGGCTTAGCTTTGATCTTGTTGTCTATCATGTTTGCCGTATTTGTGATTTTGATTTTATTACCAAGACTTTGTAAGCTTGTTATAGACTATTTGATTAGTTTTTCGCACTCAAAAAGAGCGCTATTTACAATTAAAATTCTTACTGGTCTGAAAGACAGTTATGCAAATATGGGCTTAGAGAGTTTTGATAAAGCTTTTGCTGTTTTGCTCTTGACCTTTTTTGCATGGGCAAGTGAACTTGCTGCTATCTACCTAATTAGTTACTTTGCTTTGAAAGAGAGTTTTTTGTCGAGTTATTTTTTCGTACTCAATAATGTGCTGAGTAATATTCCTTTTATAGAAAAATCGACTATCCCTGAGAACCTATACCAGCTTCCTTATCTCTTATTTATAATCATATCTTTGATTTTGCTTGTATCATATAAGTATAAGGATAAAAACTAGCACTATGACTTATTTAATTTTGAACCAGCAGATCAAGGAAGGATCTTTTCTTAGAACACAATTTGATATTGAGAATTTTCGAGACCTATTTATTGGTAAGCATAGCTATGTCAAGGAATTGATCAATAGAATCTCTGTATGGCAAGAAGCCAAGATTCTTTTTACAGATGGTCCTTTAGATAGTTTTGCTGACCTGGCAAGCTTGTTACAGTACCGTGATGTTAATTTCAAAAAAATAGATCCTAATACAGATTTCTTCTATTTTGATCTTTCTCTTTTTCCAAAAGATCCTGAGTTTATTAACAATCTTTTTTCTAAGGCTAAGTACTCTGAAGATTTAGTTTTGTTTTTCCAAAGTTCTCAAAACAAAGAAAAATCATATTTGCCAATTTATAAAGTCAAGGCTAGAAATCTTGCTGAGAACTGTAGTAGTGAACAAGTGATTCACACTATCACTAATCAAAAACGCTCAGAGATTGAACTTGCTGGAGCTGCTTTCCTAAGATTAGATCAAGTGACAGATGTGCTGAAATTGTTCTCAAACAATTTTGAACTTAGATATTTTAACCACATCAGCTCTGATAAAGATTACTTCATTAAATCCTCTCAGAAAACCAAAAAAATCGTAGCTGAGTATAATTTTTTAAGACATATACCTTCTAGTTTGAAGCCATATTTCCCTCAAGTTGGTGAGCTAAAAGAAGAAATTGAAAAAGCTAGCTATCAAATTGAGAAGGTCTTTATGTTTGATACAAGTAAGCAGCTCATTAACAAAGTACTCAACAAAGAAGCTATCGTCAATAAATTATTGAGCAAGATTAGTGACTATTTTGCCAACTGTCCTACCAAGAAAGTCAGTAAAGAAGAGTACCAGGCAAGCATACACAAAAACTTTATCGAGAAAAATCAAAAACGTTTTGAGATGATGCGCGAGCTGGATGTACATGAAAAGCTCAACCAAATTGCTTTAATGCAGGGTTATAAATCTGCTGGGCAAGTTCATATTGAAATTTCAAATGCGATTGAAGAGTTTATTAAAAAATGTAAGGAGACAACATTGTTTTTCTCGCATGGAGATTTGTGCTTTTCTAATATTTTATTTGATGCAAATACTGGCGCCGTTAAGCTCATAGATCCTAAGGGCTTTAACGACGATATGATGGAGGTGTATTTGCCTGCTTACTATGATCTGGCTAAGCTATCACACTCGTTTATGGGTCTTTATGACTTGATTATTTATGACTTGATCGATGTCAAATTTACAGCGGATGCTGAGCTGGCTGTTGAGTATTTGCTTGATCAAGAATATATTGAGCTGCTATCAAGTGCTTTTGCTAAATTTGTCGAAGCACAAGGTTTTGACTTGGGAGCGGTTAGGCTTTTTGAGGCTTCACTTTTCATGAGTATGATCCCACTACATAAAGACGGGCAGAAAAAAATGATTGCTCAATTTATGCAAGCAATTAAATCTTTTGAAGCATACAAATCTTTGAGTAAATCAAATGGGATTTTCAACTTTAACTAATGCCCATTAATTACATTATTTGTGCTGCAGGACGTGGCTCACGCTTTGCTAAAGATTATCCAGGTATTCCAAAGCCTGCAATTGAGCTTGAAGGTAAGTATCTGCTGCAGTGGTCTTGCGAGTCTTTGGATTTTCAAGACGGCGACAAATTAATCATCATTACACAAAAAGAGCACCGAGAAGGTTTAAAGCAAGCTATAGCTAGTGTTAAAGATGAAATTGCAGCCAAATTTGAGTGGCTTGAATTAGGCGCTCTCACTGGTGGACAATTAGAAACAGCGCTTCAAGCTAAACCTTTATTGGATATGAACTCTAGTATTGCAATTTTCAACTGCGATACTTACTACCGCAGCGATAACTTTCTCAAGCTTAGTCAAGATCAAAGTATCGAAGGCATTATTCCTTGTGCTGATGTGCCAGGAGAGTCTTGGTCTTTTTGTGAAGTTGATGAACACAATATAGTAAAAGCTGTTGCAGAAAAAAAACGCATCTCTAATTGGGCTTCAGTTGGAATGTATTATTTCCGAGATGCAGGGCGCTTTATCAAAATGGCAGAAGACTATATTGCATCAAATCAAGAAGCTGAGACCTATGTAGCACCTTTTTATCAAAGCTACCTTGACCGAGGTTTTAAAATTAGTATGGACCCAGTGAGTCTTTTTAAACCAATGGGCACCCCAGAGCAAATCAAAGATTATTGGTAAGTTCTGTTTTAACAGCAATACCATTTGGCAAAAGACTATAGTCAAGTCCCGAGTCGCTAATCCATAAACCAAAAAAGTTGTCGTTGTTTCGGATATCCTGACTGTATTCTTGACCGACTAAAATCTCAAGTAGAGCTAAGCTGATTTTAAGTTTACCGGAGTCGGTAAAAGAGCTTAGGTCATCAAGTTCAAGTTTTTCTTGTTGGCTATCTTCCACCAGAGTAGAAGCGTAATTTTGATCTGATGCTTGTAATTTTCCTGGTAAATAATCTGAATGAATTAAACTTATGTTTGAATTTTCAAAGCTAGCTTGTTTCTCAAAGCCATAATAAAAAGTTTGTTTGAGATCACCCGCTTCATCTAGACTCAATGATTGTAAAAAATTTAGGTAATCATTTTTTAGTTCTCGAGCTAAACTTTCTTGGGTTTTATCAGGGCTGCGTCCAACTCTGTACTGCTCAAAATCAGTCATACGTTCTAATAATTTTTGCTGTAGTTTATATAAATAGTTATTAGTTTGCTTAGCTACGTAATTGGAGCTAGCTAAACTTGCAATATCCATATCAAATACTGAGCGAGACTGGCGAGTAAAATCTTTAAAGCTTGAGTAAACACTAAGCAAAAGGCTTGAGAGAATCAAGACTAGAAATACAGCGATGTGGTTTAAAAAGAACATTTCCCCGGACTCTTTTATTGTTAATATGGGTCTGAGGGTTAGAAATTATTTTAGCATTAGCTTATAGGGCGTGTCGCCAAACCTACATAGACTATAACTATGACTTTGTGGATACCCTGATACTTAATATATATACTACAAACAAAATCATTAAGTGGGTAAATTGGAGCCTATACCTAGCTTCTCCGTGAACCAAAAGTGGCAAAAATATAAAAAACAAATTAGAACCAATTAAGTACAAATTAATCATAGTCATCTCAAAACTTTTCCGGCAGTTTTTATTGAGCACAAAGTAAACTAAAGCAGCTATAAAAAGTGGCAATAAAATTCTCATAAAAGGCATTCTTTGAAAGGCTTTTTGAAGACTAATTGCAAGACCCTTTTCTTCTATAACAAAGGCTTGTGGGTAGTAAGTTCCAGCCATAATTAAAAATGAGTTTTTGTAATAACTAGATTTGCTTTGATCCTTATAAACTTGGTATTCATCCATGTACTTAGGCACTATCATGAGACTGGTTTCTAGTTTTGGATCAAGCTTTGATTTGAGAGAAAAAGGAATCGGCGTGTAGGGTACTGCTTGATAATCCAAGCCTGGTCTTGAAGACTTTTTATAAGGCTTGAGATAGTAATTATCACGTAAGAGAAAAATATTAGCGTTATAAACTAGGCTCTTCCAAGACTCACTAGGATTTTTTAAAACCGTATCTAGCCAGTAAGTAAAGCCAATTTTTGCCCATTCCTGAGAACTTAAACCTTTGTTTTGAACTGGATCAAATATCCTACCTTCTCGTCCACTAACTTGAAACCTGACTATGGCATTTTCAAAAGCTAAACGGTTTTCCAGGTTAAGAGGCGTATTAAAACGTTTTTTATATTCTTGCGTGATTCCGATTAAGCCTTCTGTAATCCAGGGATATTTATCAGAGGGGTTTTCAAAGACCATTTTTTCAGTCAGAAACCACATCACAGATGCTCCTGTGGAAAATTGACTCATGGCAAATTTTCCATGCTTGGTATAGGTATAAATTTTGAATGGGAGTCTTAATGCTTGACTAGATAGAAAAATCACGAAGAAAAATACAAAGAATTTAGAGCTTTTATGTCTAAGAAAGTAGTAGATGCCAACAATAAACGTGACTATGTAAATTGGCAAGCCATAAAAACTCCCAGTCTCTTTAGTGAGCATCAAAAAGCCCAGTGAAAATCCAAAGGCTAGAGCATAGATCCAAGTTTTTTTCTCAATTAAATAAGTAAAAGACCAGAGCATCAAAAGAGTCAGGATTATAAAAAGGGTTTCTGGCATTACTACCTGCTCAAAAAACAGCATCAAAGGATTAATAGTAAAAATAGCAGCAGCAACAAAAGCCCATGCATGTTTTTTGTCGCAGAGTTTTAATGCAATCAAATAAACAATAATGGTAGAAAAAACGGAGAGAAGCTTTTGGTAATAAATGACAAGCTGAGTGGAACCATGGTCTATGCTTTGAACAAAGTAATTAATGATGCGTGCCAGAAGACTAAAATTGATGGTATCTAAAATCCAATCAAATTCTTGATTGGCTATAACCTGCAATGGCACTTGATATTTTACTGAATCATCAACAAAAATTACTGGTAGGTCGTCAGAAAAACGAAGAAAAAAGGCAAAAATCACCAGAGCTATAAGGTATTTATATTCTTTGAGCAGTGAATTCATATTAATATTTTAATATCAATGTTGACATCATTATTACTAACGGCTTTTTTATTGATTCATTTTCTTTTTGGTGAATCTCTTTTGTATAAATATCTCAGTCCTTTCAGGGAAAAAATGGATCTACCACAAAGACTGGCAATAGGTTTAGGGCTGGGCATTGCTTTTCACCTAATTTTCGCTCATTCACTAGCTTTTCCTTTGCAAAGTTATAGTACTAGCTCAGGTTTAGCTCTTGCCTTAGTTATGGGCTACCTTGTTTTTGCTCTTACTCAAAAAAAATATAAAGTTAGCTTTAGCTATATTACATCTCAAGGGATTTTGATAACTTTACTTGCTCTGCTAATAGCAATTTGCTGTGCTATTCGAGGTCACCTAACAGACTCAGACAATACTCATATTGCTTGGATGAGCTGTATTGCCAAAAACAATTTTTATCCACCAGCACTTACTGTAGATATAGACTATCCTCTTAGCTTTTATCACTATGGTATTGACCTCATTGGATCTTCCTTAGTTACCCTTACTAAGGCTATGCCTTGGGATGCTATTAGTTTTCAAGTTGGTATTGGTACTTTTTTAGTGTTTTTAGCTTTGTACAGCACAGTAAGCTATTTTTTAAATGGCTTTAAAACTCGTCTTGGCTCCACCTTATTTATATTTTTCTTTACAAGTATCACATCTCTAGAGTATTTCTATAAATATATTGGTTCTGGTAGTTTTAAAACTATCGGTGATTTTATGCGAGGCTGGCAGAATGCTAGTTTGCCTGCTGTTGGACATTTTCCTTATAATGCGGTTTTGGTTTCTCAAAATATGTCCTTTGCTTCTTTGTTGATCTTTGCTTTTATACTATTCAAGACTATTGGAAGACCACTTAAGGAAAATATTCCAGCTTATGTTTGTATACTGCCGCTGTCTTTCATGTCCTACTTTTGCTATCCGTCTTATTGGTATCCAACTATTGCAGGACTTGGTTTATTTGCCCTCGTGATGTTTGTAGTAAAAATATCCAAAGGCTCTAAATTTTTGAGTCTCTTAAAATCACCTTATAGCTATAACTTTGCAATAGTGCTTGGCATATTTTTTCTTGGTAAGTTTTTTAGTTTTAAGCATGGTATGAGCTTTGAAGGTATTAACGCACTTGAGTTCAGACCATCATGGTTTTGGGATAGTTTCTATATGCAGTTTTATTCCTATTTTGATTTTAATCCTGCGCAAGACTCGACAGTAAAAATGGTCAGAGATTATGTCTCAGGTAAAGCCATACCAAGTGTGCATCTGTTTTCAATACATACTTTTCGTAATTTTGGTTTTATAACTTTGGTTGCTTGTGTTTTTGCTTTTGGGCAGGCTTATTACAAAAAATACACAAACCTACTTTATTTTTTTCTATTAGGCCTACCTGGGCTTCCTATTCCTTTTTTGTTTCACTTTATTTTGAAGCCAAGTGAGACTTATCGTTTTCCTGCTTATTCCAAGATGGTTTTCTTGATTTTTGTCACGATTGCTTTTTTTAGCATACTAAAACACAACGCTGGTTTTGCTCGTGTGATTGAATGGAAACCAACAAAGTATCTGATTGCTTTTCATTTGCTCTTGTTTATGATTCCTGGTATCGTTTCCATTTCTCCTTTTTTAGGGCACCAGAAGTATCATAACCACGAACTTCTGGATGAAAAAGAAAAAGCTGGAATCCAAGCTATGATGGCAATCCATCAACAAAAAGAGATTGTTGCAACGACTCAGGTTTTTTATACTTTTTGTGATGTTGCTAATGTTGCAGGTTTTTTTGGTGTTGGTGGTCAATGGTACAAACCAGACTACACAACCCGCTTTACTGTCATTGGACTTTTAAACCCACTTTTATTAGAAGAGCTTGATGTTGACTATGTTTTGATAGATCGTAGCGATAAACTTAGTAGAAAAGCTGTTGAAAGACTTTCTGATAGAAGGCTCTTTAAAGAAATGCTGAGTGTTAATGAAGCAAACCCTGATTGGCATTTTTATAAATTCTTAGGCGCTTCAGATTACACTGCAGAGCAGATCAAAGCGCTCGAAGCAGAGTATAAATGGGTAATTGGTAGCAAAATTGCTATGAATTATTATCCGCTAGATTTTGGTACTAAAGGTCAAAAAAAGTTTTATATCTCTCAATACAAAAAAGATCTGATTGATAAAAACAAAAACTTGAAAATGAAGATTGCTAAGTCAAATATTCCTTATGCGATGTGGCTTGGTCCACAAGCTTTACCGGCAAGCGCTGTTGGTAAACTTTAAACAATAAAAATACCATCTTTCATTGTTATGTCAGGTTTAAATAGACTCTTTAAAACTTCTCGCCTGTCTGCAATGCTATTATCTCTGGTGCTTATGAACTGTACTGCCTTATTTAAGATCCTATTAACTGTATCTTGATAATGAACTCCAATAAAATCATATCTTTTTAAATTCTCTACGAGCTCACTTGGAAACATTTCAGAGATAGGTTTATTCGTTTGAAAACTGAAGCCCTTTTGAATGATAGATAAAATGCCATCTTTTAATTTTTCAAGACTTTTGAACTTTCCTTTAAATGCTTGAGTGTAGTCTCGTGCTAACAAGGTGTTCATTTTCTTCGTGCAGTATTGTATATGTCGCAAGAGTTTCGATGTTCTAGGTGAAATATTACTTTCTTCTTCCTCTAAGAGACCTTTGATAGCTTTGTATTGATCTAAAACATGCTCTGGTACTAAATTTTCATCTTTGGGAACCAGAATCTTTTTTTGTTTGTAAATACTCTTTAGCTCCCAAAGGCTGCTTTTTAATTGAATAGGATAATTGCTATACTGACCGTTTGGTTTTTTAATGGAGATAATGCTATCGATGCCAAAAGCATCTAGGCTATAGATATAACGATAAGGACTGGAGTGAATGTTTTGTTTTGTTTCAGGGGCATAAGCTTCATTATAAAAGTGATCTATTGTTCCTTCATTTTTCAACTCTTCAGTAACTAGTCGAGTTAGCCATTCAAAAAGTGATCCTAAGCTATATCTTTGATCGACTCCAGATAAAGCGTTTTGGCGAATTAAGCTTTCTAGCTCCTCATTCTGAAGTTCTGTATCACCTGTATTTGTTGCTAGTTCATACCACCGAGACTTTG
>CAWUIS010000049.1:0-9716 GCA_963922625.1 uncultured Candidatus Melainabacteria bacterium
TCATCAACTTTAACAACACTACAAGTTAAAACTCCATCTTGATCAAAAGTCCCGGGACGACCAACATCAATTAATGGCTTTTCTGAAAAACCTAAAATCTCAGAGAAATCATTAGCATTATAGTCAATGTAACCTGGTCTCCCTCTAAAACTTTCATCACAGAATGTTAGATAGATACGCAAAATATTCTTATCAAGCAGAATTGGTGTTGGTACCATTGCATGTGAATAAGCCCAAGACTTATCAAGCTCTGGTAATGGCATCAAACCTTTTTTAAGCCATTGCATTACTAGAATTCACCTTGAATAATTTAAAGCTATCAATTTTAGCTATCTCGGTTGCTACAGGATTATAAATTTCTTTGACTTTTGTGCTTTTCATAACATTGGCACCAGAGTTGAGAAAATTGTCCGCGGCAATTACTACATTATTAGCAACAACACTATTAACCGCAAGAAAAGAATTTTCACCAATCTCACAATGACCACATATCACTACGTGAGAAGAAATAAAAACATTGTCTTTAATAATTGAATGGTGTCCAACATGGTTACCACTCCACATGACAACATTATTGCCAATCTTAGTAAAAGGTTGAATGGTATTGTCTTCAAAAATAAAACAATGCTCTCCAATTTCAGCATTATCCCAAATAAAAGCTTTTGAACTGATATAAGAAGCCAAACTATAGCCTCTTGCTTTCATTTGATCGACAAAACTAGTACGTATTCGATTCAACTGAGCATATGTCATTGCCACATAAACATGATGATCATCAGGAGGGCAGTGCTTCTCAAGCTCTTCAAGAGCTAATACCGGCAAAGAAAATAGTTCTTCTTTATCTCTGTAGGCTTGATTTACAGCAAAAGCTACCGGCTCATAATCCGAATCTTTTTTAAAATACTCATAGGCAATTTCAGCAAAAGATGTAGCACCAATAATAACTAGCTTTTTAGGAGCGGTCATAAGAGGATTATACCCATGACTAATTTATTCAGATTGAAAATCAGAGACTTTAAAACGAGACGGTGATAAGCCAGCAGATTCAGCAAGACTCTCCATAACAAGTTCATTGAGCATGATCGGTACTTTACGCATCAAAGATTCTTTGAATACTACTGTAGAAATAGTTTGAGAGTCAATAATCTCAGTACCTTCCATCACAATTGATGACTGAATTTCAGCATTTTCGATAACACAGTTATCAGAAATACTCGTATAGGGTCCAATAGTAGAATTTGTGATCTTCACATTCTTACCAATATGGATAGGACCCATCAAATTCGAACCCTCAATAACAGTTTTTTCACTTACAGAAACTTTCCCAAAAAGATACGACTTATTAATTCTAGAAGCCATATTGTCGACTTTGTTATTAGCGAGTAACATACGACAATTAGCATCAAGCAAGCCGGCTCTAGTTCCAGTGTCATACCAGTAAGAATCAAGCAGATCTGTCTGAACATTCCGCCCTTGATTGACTTGCAAAGCAATAGCATCTGTAATCTCAAGCTCTCCTCTTGCTGATGGTTTGATAGCATCAATAGCTTGATAAATTTTCTTGTTAAAAAGATAGACACCAACGATAGCAAAATTAGAGACAAATTCTTTAGGCTTTTCAACTAACTGCAAAGCTTTTCCAGAAGGGTCAAATTTAACTACACCAAAATCATATGGATGAGTAACGTCTTTGAGTAAAATCAAGGTATCAGATTTATTTGCATAGAAAGAGTTAATCAGGTCTTTGATACGTTTATCAAAGAGATTATCTCCTAGTAAAACAATAAAATCGTCATCTTTTGTAAAGTCTCTTGCTAAGCCTACTGCATGAGCCAAACCTTTAGGCTCATCTTGATATATAAACTGTAGGCTGACATTTAAATTATGCTTTCTAAGTTCAGATTCTATGATGTGACCTTTATCACCACCAACAATGATTGCAATATCATCGATGCCAGCATTCTTCAGATAGTCAATACAATGCAACAAAACTGGCCGGCCAATAATTGGAATAAGTTGCTTAGGATAGTTATCAGTTAAAGGTGCCAGTCTTGACCCCTTACCGCCTGACAAGATAATGCCTTTCATGTGACTAATATTCCCTAAGAAACCTAGTCTTTTTGATTGATATTTCTCCACATATCAAAAAAAGCATGGCTCAAATCTCTTGCATAGCCTAGCTCATCACAAATAGAAGAGGCTAAAAAATCAGCTCTTAAAGAATTTTTATATGCTCGAATTCGCTCAGAGTCATTAGCAAGTTGAAGGATTTTCCGTTGATAATCTTCAAGATTATAAGCTACTAGCTCCTCATGTCCTGCATTTTTCAAAATCACAGATGATGTTCTGCTAGGCATCTTATTACCATACAAGGAGACATATGGGGTCGACATCCATAAACAATCTAGACTCGTTGTCCCGCCACCAGCAGGAAAAGGATCCAGGTGAATATCAATATCATTGAATCTGCGACAATAATCTTTCTTGTCCCTAGAAAAGCCTTCTAGAGTCAGACGCTCTTGATTAATACCATGTGTTTCAAAAAAATCTTTAATCTCTTCCTGAAACTCAAGATCACTAAAACAACGAGACTTAAAAATCATTTTTGAATTTGGCAACTCATTTAAAATCACAGCCCAGGTTTTCAAGACCTCATGGTTTACTTTCATAAAATTATTAAAGCTGCCAAAAGTAACATAGCCTACTTGACTAGAAGGTGGTATCTGCAAATCGATATCAAAGTGAGGCTTTGCATATGGAGCAAAAAACCTATCTAGACGGTAAATTTTTTCGTTATAAAATTTATCCTCATTTTCTAGTACATGTCCTTTATCTGAAAGCATATAATCCATAGCAGCTACGCCAGTTGGGCCTGCCATACCTAGCCAAGTCACTTGTACTGGAGCCGGCTTCAAGGCAAATAGCTTTAAGCGATTCAAACCCGTATGTCCAGATAGATCCACAAGGATATCAATGCGATTTTCTCTGATCAAATCAAAAGATTCTTGATCTGTTTTTTGATCAATATTTATCCATTTATCAGCTTGTTTTTTCAAAACTTCAGAGGCTTCATCTTCTTTATTGTTAGCAAAAAGAATAATTTCTAAATTGTGCTCTTTAACACGATCGAAGAGCCCATTTAACCAAGCAAAAATTGCATGCTTTTTGAAATCTCCTGATACAAATCCTATTTTCAATTCAGTCTTGTTTGGGTTTAAATCAATATTACTAAAGTCTTGATTTGGTTTTGGAAGAGTCTTTAAAATATTACGAGCATAATCTTGAGCAAGTTCCAGTAAATCTTGAGCTGTCGCTTTTGTAATATAGTGGTGATACATTATTCTATTGTCATGAGTAATAGAGTTTTCAGAATTTAGTTTCAACTGTTGCTTGAGTGCATCAATAGCTTGCTCCTGCTTACCGCAGCTCATCAAAGCAGAGGATAAAAAGCCGTAGGCTTTTTCATAAGCTGGGTTTTGTGATATTTCCTTCTTGTAGTATTCAATTGCTTTTTTAGTTTGATGCTTTTCTTTTTCATAATAAAAAGCGATGATCAGATTTACAAAAGGTAGACTCGGATCACAAGACAAAGCCTCTTGTGCAAATTTATAAGCTTGCTCTAAATTCTTTTGCATGTAATAGCTATAAGCAATAGCCCACCAAGCTCTTGCATGCTTCGGATCCATTTTCAGAAGCACTGTAAAAATATTGATACAATCCTGGTACTGCTCCAGGTTCATATAAGCATTGCCGATATAGTACAAAGCTTCTGTACTATCATTTTTCAATTTCATTGCTTCGTTACATGAGTAAAGAGCTTCTGTATTTTGCCCTTGCTCAATTTGCTTGGCAGCAAGACTAACCCAGTAATCATGGTTTTTTACAAGCATAAGCTATCTTTTCACTATCAAAACGTCCTCGCGCCTAGTTGCTAAAGGCAGATCAGCCTTCTGCGGCAGCAAGTAAGTTTCATGACCAAAATTTCTATACCTCTGTAGGATACTCATGACAACAGCATCATCGATCTTATGATGTTTAATCTCAAAAGGTCTAACTTCAGGCACTTCATCTGACTGCGTAAACTCTTGATGGCAAGCAATACCAGCTCTAGAAGCAAAGAACCTATTACGCTTAGAAATATTAGGAATATCGGCAAGCAAAATCATACCGCCTTCATTTAGAAGCTCGAGTGCTGAATCTAAAAAACTAATCAAACTATCTTCAAGAATGACATGATGAATAACACTGTAAACAATGATGACATCAACTTTAGCTTCATAGCTTTTATAGTCTTTATAGTTCACCGGAAATTTACCAGGAATTTTATGAATAAAGTCTTGGTTTTCAATCAGTGACAGCATTTCTTTATTGTCAGCGAGTATGAGCTTATGCTTTTTCAATTGACATTGGTCAATAATAAAATTCACTAAATCACTACATCCGCAGCCCAAATCGAGAACTACTTTTTCTTCTTCTTCTAAGCGTGGCAATTTGGATTTTATATCCTCAAAAATCGCCTCCTCGTTTCCTTCTCTATAGTTATCAGGGAAACCAATTTTTTCGTACTTAGACATAGAAGAGTCTTTTGCAAAATCAGCAAAATCATCAAAAGTGATATACGACAGATCTTTATCACTTGCCATCTATAAAAAACCCCTTAATAACTCTGGCAGCTTCTTGAATCTCTTCATCGCTATGATAAGGAAACAAAGGCAAAGACAATATCTCAGACTGTAATTGCTCTGTTACAGGGAAATCACCCTCTTGATAGCCAAGATCTTTGTAGCAAGTTTGCAGATGTGGAGGAATTGCATAATGAATGTTATAGCCAATGGCATTTGCTTTCATGTGATCCATCAAAGCCTGACGCCGGTCATTTAAAACCCGGACGCAAAAAACATGAAAAACATGCTCAGCATCCTCTCTTTGGCTTGGCAAAATCAAGCCATCAATACCAGACAAGTGCTGAAAATATATCTTAGCTAAATCCTGGCGGCGTTTCGACCACTGATCAAGCATCGGCAATTTTTCTCTTAAAAAAGCTGCTTGAAGCTCATCTAACCTACTGTTATAACCAATATAATCATAAACAAATTTAGTTTTTGAACCATTATTTCTAAGATGTAAAACTATGTCATACAGCTCAGGATCGTTTGTAGTAAACATACCACCGTCACCAAAACAAGAAAGATTCTTGGTTGGATAAAAACTATAAGCAACAGCATCACCGTGACCACCACAAATTTTCCCTTGGTATTGAGCACCAGCAGATTGGGCAGCATCTTCAAAAACTTTCAGGTCATATTTTTTTGCTAAATCTAAAATAGGCTGCATATCTGCCATTTGCCCGTATAAATGTGTTGGCAAAATCACCTTGGTTTTGTCATTAATCGCCGCTTCTATCTTAGTAACATCAATATTATGCTCATCAGCATTAATATCTACTATGACTGGCTTAGCACCAACTTGAGTAACAGCAAATAAAGTTGCGATATAAGTATTTGCAGCAACAATCACTTCATCCCCAGGACCAATACCCCAAGCTTTCAGTGGCAAAATTAAAGCATCCAACCCACTACCAAGACCCACGGCATACTTCACATCACAGTAACTTGCAAACTCAGCTTCAAACTGGGCAACTTCATCTCCAAGAATATACCAACCTGATTCCATGACGCGCTTATAAGCAGCATCAAGTTTCAATTCAAGATCTTTATACTCACGTGTAAAATCCAAAAAAGGCACTTTGGACTTTTGAATAATAAGATGCTCGTCTTTGCGTAAAGAAGAAGACATTACTAGTTTTTATTCCACATATCAAGGACAGCCATTGCAAAATCTTCGGCAAAAGCTTCACTATCTGTCAAAGCAGAGTTAAGATAGAGATCTCTTAAATTAGTTTTATAGCTCTTGAGTCTATCTTTATCAGCAGCAAGAGCAACTGCTTTATCTAAGTACTCATCTTTACTATATGCAATAAGCTCAGGACATCCAATTGCCTCCAGAATACTCGCTGAAACTCTACCTCGCGCTGGATCTCCAAAGAGAGTTATTAATGGCACCCCCATAAAGACAGTGTCATGAGTAGTGGTAGCTCCACCAACTGGAAAAGGATCAAGAGCGATATCCACCTTGTTATAGCAGGATAAATAATTATCTCTATTATCACTCGATTCAAAAATCAAGCGAGATTCATTAATACCCTTATCTATGAAAAATTTCTTTTTTATCTCAACAGCTTTTTTTTCATCAAAAACAATCGATTTTAAGTAGAGCTTTGAATTGGGCACGCGCTTTAACAGCTCTGCATAAAGCTCCAAAACGGACTCATTAACCTTCTTAAAAGTGTTAAAACAAGCAAAAGTAATATAGCCATTTTTTTTGCTTGGAGGCTCAGGATCTACAGCAATATTAGAAAAAGATGCAACAGAAAAAGAAGATAAAACGTTAGGTAGATGGCAAAGTTTTTCAGTACAAAAACTCTCTTCTCCTGGCTTAACATTAATAGTGTCAAAAATCGTGTAATCCATCTGAGGTAAGCCAGTAGGTGCTGCCCAACCTAACCATGTAGCTTGAATAGGAGCTGGCTTTAAAGCAAAAATCCCTAATCGATTTTGCATAGTATGCCCTGAGAGATCTATCAAAACATCAATATCATCTTCCACGATTCTCTGAGCTGCTTCTTCATCATTCATGTAAAAAACATTTAACCATTTGCTTGAATTTTTCTTAAAAGACTCTGATTGAGTATCCTCCAAACAATTTGCATAACAAAAAACTTCAAAGTCTTTTTGTATTAATCTTGAAAATATGTCTCCAAGCCAAAATAAAGTTACATGATCTTTAAAATCACCTGAAACAAAACCAAGCCGTAAGAGCTTCTTGTCTTTTGATAAATTTTTGTGACCCAGGTCGCATTGTTTATAGCCTGAGTAGCAATTTTGATAAAATTGCTTAGAGTAACTAAGAATATCCTCCGCAGTATGACTAGGAGAATAAGCAGCCATCATCATCAAATTATTATAAGTCTCAAAGCAATCCGGCTTGAATTCTAGTTGTTTTTTTGTATATTCAATTGCTTTATCAACATTACCTAAAGTGATATGGTAGGCACCGAATGATTTAAATGCACTTAAAGAAGCTGGGTCTAGTTTTAATTCTTCTTCTAGGTATTCAAAGGACTTATAATGCTGATGTAGTTTTTGTGCCAAATAATCAGCAATGAAAATTCGCATGATTTTCAGTTTTGGATTGAGCTTCAAACCTTCTTGAGCATAATAAGCACAGGACTGAAGATTTTCTAATTTATAGTAAGCAGTAGCTAAGAAGAATTGAACTAAATCTTGCCTTGGAAACTCTATATCAATTTGTTTCAGCTGCTCAATAGCGTCGCTTAGCTTGCCTTTTTGCATTAAGCCTGTCACACCAAGTAACTTCTTGTCTAATAGTTCAATATCGATAATCTCACCTCACAAAATCTTTTAATTTAGTTCTATACATGGTTTTCAGTGCTTGCTTAAAATCTCTTGTGAAGCAATCAATATCGACTAAAGAAGAATTCGTGAATTTATTTCTAATAGACTTTTTATAAGCATCTATTCTTTCAATATCATCAATAAGACCCAATACTTTTGCTTTGTAATCATCTTCATCATAAGCAATTAATTCATCAAGTCCAGCTTGCTTCAGAAAACAAGACGCGGTTCTATGTGACATCCTATCTCCCCTAAGCGTAATTAGCGGTGTAGACATCAATAAGCAATCAATTGTAGTCGTTCCACCACCAACAGGGAAAGGATCAAGTGCTATATCCACCTTGTTATAACAAGGCATATAGTCATGATACTTATAATAGCGCTCACCTATGATACGCTCTTCAGCGATTCCTCTATCTTTGAAAAATTGATAAAACCTCTGTCTTTTTATTTCGTCAACAAAAATATTTGACTTCAAATAAATTTTAGTATTAGGTCTTTCAGACAAAATCGAAGCATAAAGTTCTAATACTTCATCTCTTAATTTCTTGAAACTATTAAAATAGCCGAGCGTTACAAAACCGTTTTCTTTAGCAGGAGAGCTATTTGAGACCGAAAAATCTTCAAGGAATTTCCGAGATGCAACAGGGGCAAAGAAATTTGGCATTCTAAATACTTTTTCATGATAGAAATGATCTTCTCCAACAGCAACATGATCATGATCACTAATCATATAATCCAGCTGTGGCAGTCCAATAGGTCCGGCTTGACCTAACCATGTAAGCTGCAAAAATGCTGGGTTTTCAACAAAAATATCGAGCCTATTTGCAGCAGTATGCCCTGATAAATCAATTAAAATATCTACCTTATCTTCTGTAATTAGTTTGGCTGCAGATTCAGTATCTAAGCCAAGAATATCGCGAAACATGGTCACACGCTCTTGCCAATATTTAGTGACTTCATCGTGTTCATTATTACAGTAACAATAGATTTCAAACTCTTCATCAGCTAATAAGTCAATAAAGTCTTTGAGCCAATAAAAGATTGGATGCTGTTTAAAATCACCAGAAACAAAAGCAATTCGGAATTTTGATTTATTTTCATTCAAGTCCAAGTGCGCAAAATCATCCAAAGAGGTTTTCAGACTTGCATTCGGAAAAATATCACGATAAAAACGCCTTGCAAAATGGAGTAATTCATCACGGCTAACCTTAGAGCTATAGTGCATTTGCATCAAAAGAATGTCGTACTGTATTCTTGTTGGTAACACTTCTAATTGTTTTTTTTGAAACTCAATAGCTGAATCAATTTTCCCTTCAGCAAAATACAGCCCGGCAAGCAAGCCATAGATTTTTTTAGAACTCGGGTTGATTTCAAGTTCTTTTAGAAAACAGCTCTCTGCCTTGGATAAATCAGCCTCATAATCAATGTAATATGAGCCCAACAAAGCATAGGAATTCGGTATATCCTTTCCAGACTTAATGCATTCAGTAATAAGTGGATAAATTTCTTTTATGCGTTTTTGTTCAGCAAGAAGAAAAGACAGGTTAAATAATATCTGGGGCTGTTTTGGAACAAGACGAAGAGCTTGCTTATAATATAGCTCCGCATTTTTTAAATCCTTAGCTTTACCGGCTGCAATTGCTTTATTAACAAGTTTTTGAGCTTTATTTGACATAACTAGAACAGTTGAACAATCGCTAAATATTTCATACCCTGAAAATCATATGGGTATAAATCTAACTGTGCCCACCAAAAATGAATTAAGCAAGATGTTTAAAAAAGCCGATCAGTTGCTTGCAAATGGGGATTTAAAAAATGCTGATAGACTTCTGTGTCAATTATTAGACGACTCTAGCTTTAACTATGGTTTTGACTTTTTTTATTTTTTAGGCAACTGCTTTTTAAGTATCAAAAATTACCAAAGAAGTATGATTTGTTTTTTAAATTGTATAGAAATTAACCCCAAAGATCCTGAACCATATTTCTTTTGCGGGCATCTACATATTCAATTCAAAGATTTCACTAAAGCGCGAGCTTTTTTTCTGCAAGCGCAAAAGCTTGGCTCTAAAGCAGATGATATTCATGCGCTTCTTGGACTTTGTGCATATAGCAGCAAAGAATATATGCCAGCTACTGCAAAAAAACTTTTTGATAAACAAATAGCGACAGCTGGTCCTCTTACTGACTGGAAATACAGGCATATATACGCTGAAACTTTATTTGACTGTGGTTATCAAA
>CAWUIS010000050.1:0-9574 GCA_963922625.1 uncultured Candidatus Melainabacteria bacterium
TCAGATTTACCAATCTTTGAAAGGGCAATATCAATCTGTACAACATCATGACCATTGATTTCTATAACTTCCCAATTGAAAGCCTTAAACTTTTCAGCAAGAGGATCTAAACCCATAGTGCTCTCTGTCCAACCGTCAAGCTGGATACGATTACGATCAACAATACAAACAAGGTTATTTGCTTTGAAGTGAGCTGCTGCCATCAAAGCTTCCCAGGTTGAACCTTCTTGAAGCTCGCCATCACTTAAAATTGCAAAAACTTTTCTATCACTTTTATCGAGTCTTGCTGCAAGTGCAATGCCAAGAGCGTTACTTAAACCATGACCAAGAGAGCCTGTAGACATCTCAACGCCTTTGACACGCATCCGGTCAATATGACCTTGGAAAGGAGAACCTAAGCTTCTAAAGCTCAGAGTGTCTTCAATTGGAAAAAATCCAGCTAGAGCCAGTGCTGAATAAACGGCAGGAGATGAATGTCCCTTGCTGACAACTAAAATGTCTCTATTAGGATCTTCAGCATCTTGAGGATTGTGTCTCAAATGCCCTCCAAAATAGAGCACCGATAAAATATCTGAGATAGACAAAGAACCACCTGGGTGTCCTGATGAAGCTGCGTGAACCATTTTGAGGGCGTTGATTCTAATTTCTTTCGCTTTACTACTAACTAATTCTTGGTCGAGTGACATGCTAGTTACCTTTTTTCTGTTTGCAGAATTTCTTAAGGTTAGCATATGAGTCTGGCTCATTTTGTTCTGAGCTTGTCCTCAAAAGACTTAAAAGATTATTAGATTGTTTTTTTTGCTTGCGGGCGAGTCTTTTTGCATATTTAACCTCGCCAGATGCGAGCACTTCAACTTGTCCTTGTTCAGCCCCAACCAAGGACGTTAAACCCAGCTTACTAGGGCTATGAAAGAAAAAAACATACTCTGTGTTTTGCTGAATTTGTCCATCACTAAATGGTGATATGGTTTTTGCAAACTCAAGTAATGATAAATCTTGAGGACAGTTTGCGATACCACTAATTGCTTCTTTACAATTGAAGTTTAATTTACGCACTTGTAAGCCAGAGTGGTTTTCAGTGGTGTAGCTTTTAAATTCCCCTGCAAAAATTATCCCAGCTTCGTCTACTAAGCTATCCAGGTCAAGAGACCTGGTGATGAGGCAAGACAAACCTGGACCTGCTTTTGTAAGCTCAGCTTGGACTGGGTTTATGAGGAGGAGCGCGATGAGGATTAATAGCATCTAAGAAAATTATAGCGAATCAAACTTAGCCTCCAAAGGACATCCTTAAATAAATTCTTCTAGTTTACCTGTCTTTAAAAGATGGGATTTAAGTTTTCTGAGAGCTTTAGCTTCAAGCTTTTTGACTTTTTCTTTTGGAAGCTCCAAGATTTCAGCCAGCTCATCGTAACTGTACATTTTTTGGTGCTCATCTTCAAGCATGCCATATCTCAAGATCAAGACACTTTGTTCTTCTTCAGAGAGGTCGTCGATCATTGATTTAAGCTCTTTGCGAAGTAGCTTTGCGGTGGCATAAGCATCTGGTGAGTCGTACAGGGCTGTAGATTCAATAAAATCAGCGATAGTGGCACTATCATCTTGACCACCTACTTTGCTTTGAATTGAGATAGTTTTCATTTGCAGGTTTTGGATTTCATGTAGCTTCTCTGCACTAATGTCCATAATGCCCATGATTTCTTCATCTGTTGGAGCTCTGCCAAGTTTGTTGGTCGCTTCTGAAACTACTTTTCTAAGTTTGCTTGCACTCTCAATCATATGCACTGGGATACGAATAGTTCGAGATTTGTCGGCAATAGATCTTGAAATAGCTTGGCGGATCCACCAAGTAGCAAAAGTACTAAATTTATAGCCCTTACTTGGGTCGAATTTATCTGCGGCACGCATCAGCCCAAGATTGCCTTCTTGGATTAAATCAAGCAACTGAATATTGTTAGATGCATAGCGCTTGGCAATACTCACAACTAGTCTTAAGTTTGCTTGTACGAGTTTTCTTTTAGCTTTATCGCCTTCTGGTCCACCTTTTTTGATGGTACGGGTTACGATGATTTCTTCTTCTGACTTTAGAGTAGCAATTTTGCCGATCTCTTTGAGATAGATATAAACACTATCGTCAGAAGGCTTAGTGCTAGATTTCTTTACTTCTTTTTTTGGCTTTTTTTCTTTCTTAACTTCTTCAAAAATTTCTTCGGTTTTGAGATCTTTTTCAAAAGATTGAGTTTCAAGTAAGTCTTCCTTACTTGGTTCGGCAATATCAAGATCAGCTTTTGTTTTCTTGGCCATTAAGACGTGTCTTTTCCTAGATCTTAGCACTAGCTTTGGCCGAAAAAGCCAAAGTGGTATCACGGATTATCTCCGCAGCACTATTTATTTCTTCCACGTTATTGAGCCTTGAGAGCGATATGCGTATAGCTTTTTCAGATATTTCTTCTTCTAATCTACAAGCTCTTAGTACATATGAGCTTTGCACAAAGGCATCTGTGCTTACTTTATTAGATGAACAAGCAGAACCAGAAGCTACACAAAGCTTCTTGAGATCTAGTTGTAATAAAAGCTCCTCGCTTGAAAGCCGGCAATTTTTAAAAGAACAGTTGATGTTGCCCAGTAATCTTTTTGCTCCAAACTCAGGTCCATTTAAAACGAAACCAGGAATTTCCCTTAGTTTTTCTACTAGATGATTTTCGAGCTGGAGTATTTTTGCTTTGTGCTCAGGTAAAAGAGCTTGTTTAACTGCTTCAGCAAAAGCCAAAATGCCAATTAGGTTTTCGGTACCTGATCTGATGCCTAATTCTTGCCCGCCACCATCAATAAGTAGTTGGTCTAAAAGAGCTTGCTTAGATTTTTTGCAGTATAAAAAACCAACACCTTTTGGTCCATGTAATTTATGGGCAGAAGTCGAAACAAAATCAAGATTTTGTTTTTTGACATCGATATCGTGCTTAGTGTAGCTTTGCACACAATCACTCAAGAAACTTAGATTATCAAAATCAGCACAAAGCTCACCAATCTTTTCTATATCTTGGATTGTGCCTATTTCATTATTGGCATGCATTAATGCCACCAAGATTTTTTTATCCCTATTGTTTTTGATGAGAGTTTCTAGCTCAGTAAAATCAATAAAACCTTTTCTGTCTAGATCGAGCCAGTGGATAGGTTTTTTGCTGGCTTTGCTAGCTTCGATAACACAAGAATGCTCACTGGGGCTAGTCACAATTAAATCCCAATCAGCAGATTTGATTACTAAATTATTGGCTTCAGTCGCGCAGCTTGTGAAGATGATTTCTTCTGGTTCAGCGTTGATAGTAGAAGCGATAAAGTGACGAGCTTGTTTGAGTGCTTTTTTAGATTTACGTCCTAGGCTATGAAGGCTACTAGGATTAGCATAGATTTCTTTATTGAGCTTTGTAATGAGTTCAAGCACTTCATCACAGAGTGCTGTCGTTGCCGCATTGTCCAAGTATATGGTCATAGTATCTCGAGCACTGATCTATATAAGCTTTTTTCTCAAGGTAGCTACCAGGATAAAAGCCTCTTTTGATGCCGTACATCACTAATTTTTTGATTTTAGCATTATCCAATTCAAAGGCTTTCTGGGCTAGTGCTAGCTCTTGTGAGATGCTGGTACTTGAAACCAGTGTGTTGTCAGTGCAAATGGCAACACTCAAGCCGGCATCAAGCATTTTAGGGAAGCTATGGTTTTTGATATCACCACCTAGCTGAGGTAAAGTCTGGAGATTAGAGCTTAGGCATACTTCAAGTGTAATTCTGCGCTCAGCAATATACTGCACCAAATTATCTACGTATCTTTGTGCTTTAGCTGGGTCTTGCGTATTGATTTTGCTTGCATCAAAAAGATGAAAACCATGTCCGATTCTGTCAGCATAAAGGTTTGTCAATGCTTGAAAAATACTAGAAGGACCGTAAGCTTCACCGGCATGGACAGTTTTGTAGAGGAACTTTTTATGAGCCATCAAGTAAGCATCTTCATGATCAATAGCTGGAAAACCATCTTCCGGACCCGCTAAATCAACTGCCATGACTGGTATATTGTGTTTCTCTTTGGTGAGAATCGCTGAGTTGACGGTATCAACAGATGTGCTGCCATCCCACATACGCATGCAACAAATGATTTGTGAGTATATAAAATGTGGCTTATGCGGCTCCGCACTAGCATCTATTTCAGCATTGATTTCTTTTTGTGCTTTTTTGAAGCCTTTATCAGCAGCTAGAATTACTTCATAAGATTTGATTTTTTCTGTTTTTAAAAGATCTGGTGAGTAACGCGGTTCAACATAGAAAACGCCATCTTTATAGCAATCCCAGGCAAATTCATAAGCACAGCGTTCTATCACTTCAAGATCCTGCATCACTGCGCAGGTATATTGAAATCCTTGTAAGTATTCTGGCAGGTCATTGTAATGATCTTTAAAAACTTGCTCCTTCATACCCTCTTCTGTGTATGAAGGCAGTTCGATTTTTCTATTTTTGGCTTCTTCAATTAAAGTTGCAAGCCTGATCGAACCATCAAGGTGGACATGAAGATCAGCCTTAGGGAGTTTTTGGAAGAGGGAAAGATTAAGTGACATAAAAAATAAGTTCTAATTTAATAGATCCCATCTTTATGATTTTAGTTTCTTTTATTACGGTAGCTTTTCATAACTTGATGGCACTGTTTTCTAGGACTTGACATGAACATAAGCAACGAGGTATTGTATTAACGAGTTTCGTTGGGTAGGAATTGTTATTAATGCGCCAAGATAATGTGACTGTTAAGCTAGCATCATTAGAATCGGCAAGTCGTCTGAGTGGCGTAGCAGCAGCAGAGACAGAAATACATGCAGAAGCAAATGGCGCTGATATTTCATTACTAGGACCAGATCGTATTTATTTAGGTGCACCAGGTCATGATGATAGGCCAGCATCTCTGGTCAAACTTGCTAGTGACACAAGCTCTCCTATTGTCACTGGTTTGGTAGAAGACTCTTGTGCAGCTTTAATCGCCATAAATACTCCAGATAAGAGTCTTCGGGCGGTCTTACATGTCAAGCCACCGAAATCATATGAGTTAGATACAGAAAGTGACAAAACTCTTTTTAATATAAAGCTCAATAAAGAGCTGGGAATTGTTTTTGAACATTTGGATAAGTGGATGAGAAATAATCCACAGGCTTCATCATCTGAACCAGACATAAATATAGACTTGGTCATAACGGGAGGGACAAAAAAATCAAGCTTTGGTTACATTAAAGATGCTTGTATAGCTACAAGAGAATTAATTGAGGCATATGTAGATGATAAAGTTAAGGCTTTAAAAAATAGTCAAAGAATTAAATACAAGAAAGATATTAATAATTTTGGGGCAGATGATAATGCTCATGCATCTTGGCTTCATTATGATCCCACAACTAATGTTGCAAGTATACTGTTGCGTGATAAAGATCCTAGTGAAGCAAGAGCGGACTCTTATGTGAAACAAACAAAAGCCTTACCGGTGAAAGGGCATGTTGAAACATTAGATCCTAATGAGGATGTCATCAACGAGGTTTTGCGACGTGAATATAATGATGAAAATAATGTTCGGGTTAGTGGAACGTTTGGTTTTGAAGAACCGGAGGACGATAGCCAAGCACTTTTGTTCGATTTTACTAAAGGTGGCGCCTACCCTGATGGATACCAAGGTGTTCGTAAAGTTTTTGTACAAAGTCAAGACATTTATCGTGGTCTTGGGGTTAAATACGTGATAGTTGGAAGAAACAATTGTATTGCTGATGGAGATCTTAAACTCCGTAAAATAGACAATCTCTTCGATAAAATTAGTGATTTGATGTCTTTTGAGGATGGGTTATTAAAAACTCTTGACCAACATGCCGAAATTCATATTGTTAGGTCAGCTGCTTATCCATATTTGCATTACAGCTCTGATGCGAATAAATATACTTATGAAAATGGCAAATTTGTTCCAGTTCCAATAAAACAACCAAGGCGTCAAGATGTCGAAGAGTTTATGGAGATAGTGACTGATAAAGACAGACCTAAAGAAGACTTAGAAAAATTCTTCAATAACCATGGTTTTGTTCAAAATTTGGTGACTCATGCTATCGCAAGTTCAAAATCACCAGATTCAAAAATTGATTTAGGTAACAACTCAAGTCAAGTTCTAGCAGAAACTGCCAAGATCTTGAGCAAGACAGTTGAAAACTTATATCCAGGTTTTAAGACCAATACGGAAGACTCAGATAAATATGAAGACTATGGTAGATTTGCGATTCGAGATATTGACATTAGTTCAGTGACAGGCGCCTTGAAACAAGCTATGGATGGAGGCTTAGCCGCTCTAAGACCGCATTTTAAAGCAGAAGATATGACCAAAATCAAAGATTTTCTGCAGGGAAGAATAGCTCAAAGTGACTTAAACTTAGAAGAGTCCGCTAGTGAAATTCCAATAGATGGGGAGCCATACCCTTGGGAAGATGTTTTCGAGCAAGGATCTCGGGAAGCAGTTGAAAAACACTTACTCGGAATCTATCCATTATTATTCAGCAAAAATCAACCTCTTGACCACTCGTTATTATGTCAAGAGGAGTTTTTCAGAACTTTTACTTATTTCACCAATGTATCTGTAAAAGGGTTAAGGGCAACATACATGGGTACAGATTTGGATAAAGTTGGATCTGAACAAACTGATGTTTTAGACATGACAACTGATGATGCTAAAGGTGCATATAAATTCACTGACACCTATCCTAACGAGACTTCTGCTGGGAACCTCTATGAGAACTTATCTTCAAAGCTAAATTATGATCTGAATATTTCCGCTGGATTATACCGCTTAATGAAGAAAATGATTTTGCAAACACCAATTGATCTAGATGCAGCCAATCCAAAGGTCGTTGAGTTTATGAGAAATCACCTTGCTAATACATTTGGCTTTCTTTTTGCAGTAGCAACGAATGCCAATGATGTTAATAATTTTATTCGCAACATTGGTCAATTAGTTGATCCTGAAACTAATGAAACCTTCCGGTCACTGGCAGTAAGTTCTAATTAAAACTGATCCCCTCTTGTTCTAGAGATACTCAGTTTTAATGTGCTGAGTGATACAAACTTAGTTTATGTCAATATTTTACTAAAGTGGTGTCCTGGATGAGACTTGAACTCATAAGGGCAAAAGCCCACCACCCCCTCAAGATGGCGTGTCTACCAATTCCACCACCAGGACAATTAGAGTTAAAATGTTAGCATCCGTGAATTTTCTAAGATTGTTTTGCCTTATATTCTTAAGTTTTCTTGTCGCAGCTTGTGATAATCAATTTGAGACGAAGTCTAATAAATGGACGCTTGTTACCCAAACCACTAAAGACAAATACAAGGCTCTCTATCTGGATGAAAATAGAATCAGCTGTGAAAACGATAAGTGCAGAGTTTGGACCAAAATGGAATTTGGCTCTGTTGAAGCTATTAATTATGAAGCTGAAAAAGAGGGAGATCAAAGCGGGCAGATGATGACTAAAAGAGTCGACAGCTCACTTGAACTGGATTGCCGGGGATTAACTACGATGCTGATTTCCTACAATATTATGGATAAAACGGGCAAGATTCTTGATCATAAATGGGTTAAGGGTGATGTTGAATTTGCCCAAAAAAATACCGTGAGCCGTGATTTATTGGATCATGTTTGTGACAAGTTTAATAGAGTTAAAAAGTAAAAAGACCCCCAAATTTGGAGGCCTTTTTTGAAGGGTAAATTATTAAATTGTTTAGGTTTAGGCTTCGTCTTCGCTTTCGTCACCACCACAGTAAACAGTATCAATACTATTGATGACCGCAAAACTTGGCTGAACTGCTGTTAGAACCAAAACAGTTAATAATGCTAATTTGATTAATTTCATGTTTAACTCCTTGTTTTTTAATTTACCAAGATCTAAATACTGCTTGAGGAAAATCTATTGAAAAAGTGGTTTTAAGGTCTACGATTTGTATTATTGTCGCTTAGCTTAATAACTAAAGAGAATGCTTCCCAACGATTTTTCAGACTTCAGGTCTGAATATTTATCAATGAAACTCCACAAGTCCAAAGGGTTTTGACAACAGCCATATCTAAAGTTAGCATTTAGATATGGCTGACACTGAAAGGTCTTTAATTTCTAAGATAAAAAAGCTTCTTCAAAACTTCCCTTGTGTCGTTCTCGTTGGTGCCAGGCAAGTTGGTAAAACAACCCTCCTCAAACAAATTCTTCCGCAAGCAAATTTTTATGATCTTGAAAAAGAATCGGATAGAAAAATAATTTCTAGCGATAGTGAGTATTTTTTTTCTAATGCCGCAACTCCTCTCATCATAGATGAAGCACAAATAGAGCCCCAGGTCTTTGAGTCTTTGCGTGTTGTCATTGATGAAAATCGCAAGAAAAATGGGCGTTATCTTTTAAGTGGATCGAGCTCACCAGATCTCTTAAAAAATATCAGTGAATCTTTGGCTGGAAGGGTGGCTATTGTGGAAGTACCTAGTTTTGACTGGCAGGAGGCTTATGCTCGTAAGGAGTCCAATTTTGCAAAAAGCATATTTGATATCCATAAGCTTGAGAAATTAAAGGCAAAGACTTCACACGATGAGTTACTGGAGCTTTGTTTATATGGAACTTACCCGGAGGCTTTTCTATCAAGAAAAAATGAATTTAAGTATCAGAGTTGGCTGGATAATTATATTAAGACCTATATTGAAAGAGATATTAGAGCTTTATTCCCTAGCTTAAATTTAAATGCCTATAAAAGATTTATATCCATGTTAGCTTTTTCGTCCGGAGATATTTTAAACAATGCCAAATTTGCCTCCTCCTTATCTGTCTCAGAACCAACTGTAAAAAAATATCTAGAAATAGCAGAAGGAACTTTTTTATTTCGAAGACTAAACGCATTTCAAAGCAATAAAAAAAAGACACTCATCAAATCACCTAAGGGTTACCTGAAAGATACCGGCTTGCTAAATTATTTTCTTAAAATCCAAGACAAGGACCAACTTTTAAGCCACCCTCATTATGGACAAATTTGGGAAGCTTTTGTCATTGAACAAATTACAAAAGGGCTGGAAAGACATCAGTTTAATCTGGATTATTACTTTTATAGAAGTAAAAATAGAGTAGAAGTAGATTTTTTAATTGACAGCCCAAAAGCTTTATTGCCTATTGAAATAAAATCTGGTACTAGCACTGATTTAAAAGATTTAAGTCATTTACACAGCATAATAGAAGAATTCAATTGTCCTTATGGCATAGTTATCAATAATTCACCAAAACTTATAAGACTTAGCGAAACTATCATACAAGTACCAGCAAGCTATATTTAGCTGCTCTTGGATCGATAGCTCCTTAAATGGGAGTGTCGCCGAATCCCTGTTTAAGACGTTCGAATAAAGATCAAAAATAAATGCACCAGGACTCATCGAAACTCCTATCAAGCAAACCAAAATCAAGAATCCTTAAGTCTGAGTTGTAGTCTATGTTTGCTTGATTTTTTTGTATGGGCGTAGTTTCCGCCAAACTCTAACAAATGATCAAATATT
>CAWUIS010000051.1:0-9543 GCA_963922625.1 uncultured Candidatus Melainabacteria bacterium
TAAGCCAAATCCCCGCCTTTATCCTTCCAACCTTTAATACCGTCACTATAGTGTTTGATATTGGTGTAACCAAGTTCTTTAGCAGCATTAGCACCGGACATCCAAGCCGAGCAAGTTGGGCTGCCGCAGTAAGCAACTATTAGAGCGTTTTTGTCTTCAGGAAGTAAGCTTGCAAGTTTGTCTTTGTTTGAGTAAAGATTTATCGCTCCTGGGATATGACCAGCTTCGTAGGTTTTAGGAGAGTTAACATCGATGATAGTTACTTGTTTTGCTGCAATTAGTTCATTGAGTTCTCTGAAGCCAAGTTCTCCAAACTCAGATTGATGCGATTCTTGATGTGAAACTTCTTGAGTTTCATTATGACTAGAGTCTTTTTGCATAGAACAAGCTGCAGAAAATACAGCAAGTGTTGTTACTAAAAATGTTAATACCAGGTTCTTCATATCGATTAGAATAGCATAGGTGCAGCGAACTCCTGAGAGACAAACAAAAGTAAAACATGTTGTTGAAAATAGACAAGAAGGCATAGTCGTGCTGGAGGATATTCACGATCCTCACAATGCAATGGCTGTGCTGAGATCTTGTGATTGTTTTGGTATCCAGAAAATCTATTTTATTTTTGAAAAAGAGAAAAAATTCAACGCTGCTCAAGTGGGTAAGCTCGCTTCCTCCTCGGCTAATAAATGGCTTGATTATCAAGTCTTTGATTCCACTGAAGCATGCTTAGAGCAACTTAACACAGAAGGCTATACTAGCTGCGCTACTGTGCTGCGTGATGATGCCCAGTCTTTATTTACTTTTGATTTTTGTGCTGAAAAAAAACTAGCTTTGCTTTTTGGTAACGAGCATTCTGGCCTCTCACAGTATGCAATGGATAAGGCTGACCACCTTATTACTATTCCTATGGCAGGTATGATTCAAAGTTTAAATTTGTCTGTGACAGCAGCGATTTGTCTTTTTGAGATGAAAAGACAAAGACAAGCAAACTTTCATGAGTTTCAGTTTCATGAAAATGATAAAGAGGCTTTGTTTAATAAACTTATTGAGCTTTAGTAAGGCTTTTAGCTTGTTTTTGTTTTCGAGCTTGAACTATCACCAAAACTCACACCTAAGATACCTTTGACGCCACTTTGTACACCTTTTGCAACTTGCTGATAACCTTCCATATAAATTTTTTGTGCTTCAGGATCAATACCTTGGTAGGCATAAGGTTCGTAGATACCGTAATATTCTAGGTTTTGTTTAGCGGCATAGTAGGCATCATAATTGCCTTCAAGACCATTGCCAGCATTTTGTGCACCAACAAATTGATTATAGTTTTCGTAGAGCTGTGCAACTTTTTGTGAAGTGATATCGCTGCCCGACATTGGTGCTTGACCTTGTATTGTCTGCCCATAAACAGGGCTTTGATAAGCAGGAATAGTACCTTTGGCAAAAGCATCTTTGATAGGTACATAATCACCAAAGTAATCGTCTGTATTCCAGCCTGGAGGCTCCACCGGTGCTCCGTTTAAAAAATAATTTACAGACTGAAAAAAAGCTTGCTGCTGTGGCAGAAAAGCTCTTGCTGCACTTGAAATAAAGCCAGCACTACCACCTTGTGCAGGTCCTTGGGTTATTCCTTTAAACCCGGATGTGTCTCTCAGTGCACCACTAGCAGAACGGCTCAGCATACCTGCTGTGCCAGCGTTTGATGACATGTGTGGGTTATATGCCATTAGAGCAAAATTAACAGTCACCCATTAAGAAGAGGTAAAGGAAGAGCAATAAATTACAGCTATATTGGCTTTTTCAAAGAGATTTATCAGATTTTCAGTGTGCTTTTCACCAATGACAATAGGGTGGATACCTTCACTAGATTTGTTTAGGAAACTTTGAACAATAAACTGGTCTCTTTCAAGGGCGTATTTTTTCATCAATGATAAAGCTTTGTATTTATAGCCCTCTTGTAGCTCTTGCTGTTTTGTATTGGTATCTAAAAAACGAAAACGATATAGCTCTAAACCATCCTGTTTATATAACTTGATAAGTTTTTCTCTTTCTAGCAATGCTAAGCCGAGGTCTTGATAGATTATTTTATTTAAACTGATGATGAGATCTTTTTTTTCATCATCGATATCACTTTTTATAAGATCAAGAATACGCCTTTCTTCGGTTTCAAGGCTGCGACTAGTGTCAGGGAAACTTGCTAAAAAATAAGCCAGCAAAGAAAATTTTACAAATAGCTCTTTAGACTCAGAGGCGTGAACTTTAAACTCGGTATTTTCTCTATTGATTAAATGTAGAACTGTTACTAGCGGGTTGCAACCAGCAAGCAAAAAATCTTCAAGCTCATAGCTTTTGTAATTTTGATCTAAGCCAATTTCGCTATAGCCCTCCTTGAAAGCATCTCCCATCTTTATGGCAGGGTTTTGGTAGAGTGAGAGCAAAAACTTACTAAGAGTCCTATTGGTTTTTGCAAAGTTTAGGTTTCTGTAACTACCGGAGTGTTGCTCACCTATAATTAGTGAGATTGTTTTTTTAGAATGAGTGCTTGCCAGATTTGAGCTGTAGCGTAGATGTACTGGAACAGAGATATCAGCACTTCGGTTAAAGTCTTTCACTGCTTCTTTGATTTGTTCCTGTAGATGCACTCTCCTAGTTTAAATTCTTCTTGCTAAAAAGGGAAACGCCCAGTGTATCTCTCTACACTGGGCGTTTTGCAACGGGAATTGCTTTTGGCGACATACTCGGTTAGCTTACAGGGCTAAATTACTAACCAAGTAATGATATCGGTAGCAAATTCAAGGCAAGGCGAGAACTACTATAGTCAGTATCCATCATCCGTGATCTTGCACTGAGTACAGATTCGTTTTGGATACTCAAGCTATCAAGCTTAGAGCTAAGATTAGTTTCTTTGGCTCCTAAGCTGGACCTGGCTTCACTCAGGTTTTCTATGGCATTGTCAATGCCAGTAATGATGTCATCAACATTACCAGTTGTTACATCAATGTCACTAAGAGCAACGCCGTCGCTTGAACCGGTGTTGCCATAATTTAGATTGCCAATTCCACTACTGGAGTCAGCAGAAAAATCACCCGACAAATTAATGTCAGTAGTGGAGCTTTCTTCGTAGCCTGATTGCACTGTCAAAATACCTTTGCTACCGTCGAGTAATTGAATGTCATTGTAGCTAGTACTGTCCGCGATACTTGATATATTAGAAATTTTGCTTTCTATTTGACTTTGAATAGCTGCTTTATCACTCGAACTGAGAGTGTCATTGTTAGCTCTTACCGCAAGTTCTCTTATGTCTTGTAAATCACTTGTGATACTAGTCAGACCAGCATCTGCTGTTTGAGTAAGGCTAATACTATCTGAAATATTTTTAGAAGCTGCTTCTATACCTCTTGTTGCCTTGGTTAATTGTTCTATAGCTGTAATTAAGGCGGAGTCATCTTTGGCTCTTGAAACCGCAATCCCCGTAGAAAGTTTTTGCACCGCACTTGCTAAAGATGAGTCGCGCTTAGACATACCCTTGTAGGCATATCTATTAGCACTATTAATTTGAAAACTTAATGCCCCAACCAATTTATCTCTCCCTGTACAGTGTATATACACTGATTTAAGTTAAGATAACGCGCCTTTGATTAAAATGCGTTCATTTTAAGGCTATAATTAATATTATCGGCAATTTTTCGCCTTGCTTTAATTAAAAATAGTTAATGGAACTGCAATTCATTAACTATTTTGAAACTAAGCTAATTTTCCGAAGCTTGCTGTGAGCTTAGTAAAATTTTAGGTGAAGTGTATTTATCCGATGAAATCTGCCCAAATTTCATGGGATAAATACAAGTGGCGGCTAGTTTATGGGTGATCTCAGTGGTCTGATGGCAATGCTTCTTGGAATCGCGGTGGTAAGTGCTGGGATTGGGATTCTTTATCAAAATTACCAAAAAATCGAAGAGATGCTTGGTAACAAATTATCAGAGAGCCTCGATAGGCTTGGTGATCCTAAACTGCAACCCTTTAGAAAAGTTTTTCATCAGTATCAACACCGTTCCGCTGAGCTTTGGTATGAATGGATTCGTGGACAAGACAAAGCAGTCAAAGATATTGCATTTGATAAGTTGCTGGATTACCTAGACTCGCCATTGGAAAAGCTTGGTTCAGTTACTGTTGATGCTATAAAAACGGTACTAGCTTTTAAAAGAGAAAAAAGTTTTTCTGCTATCACAAACCTTCTTAAAAAGGCCAGAAAAGCCTGGGGACAATATAAAACGGTGGAAGTTTTCTATGAAAAAGCTGTTGTAGGGCTTGCGCTTATGAACAGTAAAGATGCAGAAAAATTTATACTAGCTGAGCTTGAGATTGCAAAGCACAAAAACGATTTTGATTCATTACTCTTGAGCCTGATGAAAGCTATTGAGAAACTGGAACATAGCGAGCCTATAGAAGCTGCTGTTTTAGAGAGTGTGACCGAGAATTTATTGAAATTCGATGTTAAAAAGCAGGCTTTAGGACTTATCGAAAAATATGATCTTGAAACTCAAAAGAGAATGTATTTTAAGATTTTTAAAAAATATCTTAGTTCTTCAAGCAAAATTCTTGAAGAAAATGAAGACAAAATTATCGAGATAGTCCTTTCTAAGCTGAAAAAATATACCAGTGTGGATTTTGATCAGGAGATCTGGTCTTGTATTTTGGAGGCTGCGGAGAATGAAAAGCTTGTAAATATTACTTCTAATTTTTTATGCGATGTCATTCATTATGAAGACCAAATAGAAGCGGAGCAGCTTGCTGATTTACTAAAGCTCAAAGAGCCTGGTAGAACTAAATACACGGAAGCTATGGCAAACCGTAATAAGCTCAACGAAAAAGAGTTAGCACTTCTGAAAAACCATATCAAAAAAGAACATATTGAGTTTGAGACTAAGTCCTTTAATATTGAAAAGTCAAAAAAAACAATGACAGTGGCAAGCGAACTTGCTGGTGAGTACCACAGGCTAGAGCAAATTTTTATTGGTGGTGCAGCAATTAAAAATGACAAAAATAATGGTGTGATCCTTATCATTAGTGGGGATGCTGAGATTGAGAAACTCTATCTTTTGAGGGCTCTTGCCGCTAACAGTAATATTGCTTTTGCATATATCGATTCATTCACTCTCATTAACGCCCCTGATTTAATGATGACTTTAAGCAACACTCTCAACAACAATAAGCCATGTATCACTTACATAGATAACCTTGATACAACGCTCAGCAAAAAACTTGAAAAATCTCAGGCACAACATCTAAAAGATATCAATAAAATTATCAAGGAGCTTTGCATTATTCCTAATATGTTGTTTATTGGCAATATTTCGCACAGCAAAGAAAACTTAAAAGCCACAGTACCTGATCTTGACAAGGCAATCAAAAACTCAAGTCATGGTAACTACAAAATTATTCACGAGATTAATAAACCTGATATTAAAGATAGAAGACGGGTTTTTCAAAATTTTCAACAAAAACTTCAAGACAAAAGAA
Source organism: uncultured Candidatus Melainabacteria bacterium (assembly GCA_963922625.1). Lineage (GTDB taxonomy): Bacteria > Cyanobacteriota > Vampirovibrionia > LMEP-6097 > LMEP-6097 > CAWUIS01. Next base: position 5,509 of record CAWUIS010000051.1, read on the forward strand.
CTTTAGATTCAGAAGGTTTTAGTGTAGATGCTTTACTTGGTGCCACAGAAGGTTTTTCATTGATTGACTATCAATTGTTTCTAGAAGAGTTTTTTGAGATCTCTTTGTTGATTTTTGGTGCTCTAATATCAATGCCAGAGTTTTTGAAGCACGCTCATCGTTCTGAGCGACTTTTTCAAGCCTTTACTCAATTTGAGACAGATGATCTCAATGATGATGCAGAATCTGAAGATATTGATGCTGAAAAGGAAACTGAAGAACAAGTGGTTTGATGTAGAATTTTATCCTAGTGCAAAACAAAGAAACTTTTATTCACAATCTTTTTAGTCGTATCGCAGCTCGTTATGATTTATTGAACAATATCATGACAGGCTTTCTTCATGGCTCATGGAAAAACGAGTTAGTGCGTCATGCTGCAGCTGGCGTTTTGGATGAAAACTCTACTGTTTTAGATTTATGTACTGGAACCGCCGATATCGCCAATATCTGGATCAATTACGAGAATGTCAATAAAGTAGTTGCAGTAGATTCTTGTTCTCCGATGCTCGAGGTTGGCTATCATAAAATCAGCAAAGAGAGAGGTAACCCTCCACCTAAACTGGAAATGATGGAAGCAGACGCTATGGACTTGCCATTTGAGGACAATAGCTTTGATGCTGTCACGGTCGGTTTTGGTCTCAGGAATACTGCAAATCCTGATGTCGCTATTAAAGAGATTTTTCGAGTGCTCAAGCCAGGTGCTTTTTTTGCATCTTTGGATTTGGGGCATCCAAGTAGCCCTTTGGTGAGTATGGTTTATAAAAAGATTTTCCTGAAATTTATTCCTATGCTAGGTAGTGTTATTGCCGGTGATAAGGACGCTTACCAATATCTTATCGATTCTTTGGATACTTGGCCAAGCCAACAAAATTTAAGTAAGGCTATGTATGACTTTGGCTTCAACCGTAGTTACTACAAGGACTTGCTACTAGGTAGTACAGCAATTGTTGTGGCACAAAAGTAAGAATATTTCTTGCTTAAGAGTTGTTCTTTTCTAAAAATGACTCAGTGATATAAGAGCCTACAAACTCGCCATTTAAGTATTGCTTATGGTAACTCTTACCAATAAGTTCTTGTTCTTGATGGTCAACTTTAAACTCGTTTACTGATTTGACAAACCAAAACTCACCGTCTTTTACAAGCTTACTTTCTCTTTCCCAATGGATTGATTTATCTACATTGAAATCTATAATTTTATTGCGAACTAATTTCCAATCAGCGGCTTTCCACTCTGGATATAAAGTGCCGTTGATGTCATGAATCATCATTTTTGATTCACTCTTTTGTCCTTTAGAGACATAAGGGCAGTCTGACCATATAACTTTACTGGTAACTTTATATTCACCCGCCATTTTTGTGCGGTACTCAGTTTTACTGGCAATGAGTTGAAATGCAGTTGCTTGAGTTAAGGGGGCGAACACAAAATTGCATAGTAAAACTAGGCAAATAGTAAATAGTTTTCGCATTCAAGTATTTATATCGGCAATTTGTTCTAGATCTAAAGATCTAGGCTAGTAAGTCTTTGATATCTTTGGGTAAAGCCGCTTTAATAGTGATTTTCTGCTGTTTTTCACCGTAAATAAAAGAAATTTTTTCTGCGTGCAGTAAATGTCTGCGAGGATATAAACCAGATTTGAATCTTTTGGCGTACAGAGCATCTCCCAAAATCGGATAGCCCAGACTTGCCATATGTACACGCAATTGATGAGTTCGGCCAGTCTGAGGTTTTAAAATTACTTCGCTGTATTTTTCAAAAATTCTATTGATTTGATAATCGGTGATGGCATGTTTTTTTTGTTTGCTATGTTTAGAGTTAGCTATTTGCCACTTTTGCATACTGCCTTTTTTGAATTCTAAGCAGAGATCATGTTCTAGCCTGCCAGATTTTTCTTTGCGTTGCCACTTGCCATCAACAATGGCACGGTATTGTTTTTGGATTTTCTTGTCCCGAAATAAGGTACTAATTTCATTTAAAGTTTTTTTGTTTTTGGCAAAGAGTAAAACTCCACTAGTATTTTTGTCTAGCCTATGAATTGGCTCCAGGTATTTGATAGCAAGAAATTTCTTGAGTTCTTGGTGCAAATTTACACCTTGGCTTTCTGTTGCCAAGGCCGCGTAACCTGCTTCTTTGTTATAAGCAAGTAAATTATCATCTGCATATAAAATACGCTCTTCTTGGATTTCTAGTTTGGCTAAAGCTTCAATTTTAAGGGGCTTAAATTCAACCTTATCCCTTGCTTTAAGCTCTCTACTAGTGAAAATTTCTATTTCACCATTAATTTTGCAAGCACCAATCTCAAGTGCTCTTTTGATTTGGCGCGAACTCAAATCTTTATATTTTTCTTTCAAGTACTTGAGGAGGTTTGGCAAGAAAAATCCTTTAGAATAAACAAATATACTAACAAACAAAGGAGTTTGGAAAGAATTATTATGATAGAAAATGCTGAAAATGGCTGGCCCGAGTTTACCGATGATGGTCAAACTTGCTACAACGCGGAGAGCTGCTTTATTGTGAACCGAAGACAAGGTATGCACAAAAACGAAAAAATTGATGACACGCTGCTTTCGTATTTAAATACCTGTAAAAGAGAAATCATCATGGAGATACCATTGCGCAGAGATGATGGTAGCTTGATGCCGGTAAAAGCCTATCGTGTTCAGCATAACAATGCTCGTGGTCCTTTCAAAGGTGGCATTCGCTACCACCCAAGTGTTGATCTTGCTCAAGTGCGTAATATGGCAAACTTGATGACATGGAAAACAGCTCTAGTTGATATTCCTTTTGGTGGTGCTAAAGGCGGCATCTCAGTGGACACTAAAAAACTTTCTGAGCATGAAACTCGCCGTCTGACAAAGGCCTTGGTTTCACACCTGGGCAATAATATTGGACCGCATATAGATATTCCAGCTCCAGATGTCAACACCAACCAGCAGGTAATGTCTTGGATCTATGATGAATTTTCAAAAACTCATAGTCAAACTTCTCCTCTTGCTGTAGTAACTGGTAAACCTACTGAGCTTGGTGGCTGCTCTGCCCGAGAAGAAGCTACTGGCAGAGGGGTGGCTATTATGCTGCGCGAGTATTGCAAGCTGAAAAACACCAATATCAAAAACCTGCGTGTTGCTGTCCAGGGCTTTGGTAATGTTGGCTATCATGCTTCTCGTATCATCACCAATGAACTAGGTGCAAAAGTAGTCGGTGTAAGTAATGCTGAAGGTGCTCTTGTTAATGAAAAAGGCTTGAATGTTGATGAGCTGAAAGCTTATATCGATGAAAACAACGAGCTTTTTACTGGTTATAAAAATGCTGAGCATATAGACAGAGATGACTTGCTTACAATTGATTGTGATGTTTTGATTCCAGCAGCTTTGGCTCATGCTATCACCAAAGATGTTGCACAAAAAACCAATGCAGAGCTGATTATTGAAGCGGCTAATGGTCCTACAACTCCAGAAGGTAATGAGATTCTTTACAAAAGAGGGGTTTTCATAGTGCCTAGTATTCTGGCTAATGCTGGTGGTGTAATTGCAAGCTATTTTGAATGGACACAAAACTTACAGCAATATTACTGGGATTATGAGCGCATTGTTGAGGAACTGGATAAAAGAATGGTCAAAGCTTTTTGGGATGTTATAGATGTTTGTGAGGACAAAAACATTGGAACCAGGCAAGCCGCTTATTTTATAGCTCTTGAGAAAGTTGCTAGTGCTTCACTTCTTAGGGGTTTTTAGTAAATTTCTTATTATTGATTAATAATTTATGATTAATAAGCTTCCATCGCCTGCTATTATCTGAGTGGTGGGCGAATGTAAACCTATTGTTAGACCTGGTAATACAAGAGAACCAAGAGAAACTCATAATGAGTCAGGTGATACTGTTCCTAAACCCGAACAATCAGCTATTGCTCCTAGAACGAACCCAGTACTAGATAAAATTTTAAAAGAATTAAGTATATCCAGAACTCCATTTATTGAACCATTGATAAATTCCTTAGA
>CAWUIS010000052.1:0-9459 GCA_963922625.1 uncultured Candidatus Melainabacteria bacterium
CAAGTAACTGGTCCTGGATTTGAGTCTATGACAAGGCTTGCTAAAGGCAATGTTGATATGGCTCGAGAAATCATAGCGATTAACAACGCTAATATCAAAGACTTGTGGCAATCATACAAAGAAGTTGTTGATAGCTTACTTGATATACGAGGCACTGATCTTGCTGATGAAATCTACGATATCAAAGATGAGCTCGTGAGTTTTTAATGTTTCTAGATCAAGTCAAAATCAAAATTGCTAGTGGTCGTGGTGGTCATGGGGCTTGCACTTTTAGGCAAGAAAAATTTGTTGCTCACGGTGGTCCCGATGGTGGAGATGGCGGTAAAGGCGGCAGCGTGTATTTGCTTGCTTCTGAAGACTTAAATACTCTCCTGGATTTTAAATACAAAAGTTTTTTCAAAGCAAATGATGGCGAGAAAGGTGCTAAAAAAAACCGGACTGGTGCTAGTGGTGAGGATATTGTTATTAAGGTACCTGTCGGCACGATAGTTCGTGATGTTGAAAATGAGCTTGTCATTGCAGACTTGAAAGACAATGAGCAAAAAGTCTTGGTGGCTGATGGAGGGCGTGGAGGACGCGGTAATGCTCGTTTTAAATCCAACAAAACTCGGGTACCTGGGTTCTCAGAGCCTGGTGAGCCGGCTATTGAAAGAGAGCTGGAACTAGAGCTGAAGCTCATTGCTGACATTGGCATTATTGGCTACCCTAATGCAGGTAAATCAACCTTTATATCAAAAATTTCTGCAGCAAAACCTAAAATTGCTGACTATGCTTTTACAACAATAGTACCTAATCTTGGTGTTGTGAGAAAAGAGTACGGAGATTCTTATACTGTTGCTGATATTCCTGGTCTAATAGAAGGTGCCAGCTCTGGTTACGGACTTGGTTTTCAGTTTTTGAGACATGTGGAACGCACTCGCTTATTAGTACACATGGTCGATGTCTGGGGCATGATGGGCACTAATATCAAAGACCATGAAATCAAAAACTCCGAAGATCCTCTCAATAATTTCATTCAGGTCAATTATGAGCTTTTTAATTACTCTGAAAAACTAGCACGTAAAAAACAAATTATAGTTTTGAATAAAATCGAAGCCTATCCTGAAGAAGAGCTAGCAAATCTAGTGAAAAAATTTGAAGATTATACTGGGCTTGCTTTGAATGACTTTTCTTGGCTTGATTCTTTCAATAATGACCAAGATATGATTGGTCTTTTTACTATCTCTGCTGTTAGTGGCGATGGTCTTGCTAAGCTTAAAAACTTTATCGAAAAATCACTAGACTTAGTTCCTCGCGAAGATCATGAAGTCGAACTTGATGAAGACACTATCGCTAGTGATCACGACGATAGTGCTTTTAGTATTAATAAAGAGATTCAAGAAGATGGTCTTATTGCATGGCAAATCAGCTGCGGGAAACTTGAGCGTGTAATGAAGCTTGTGGACATCCGAGACCTGGAGGCTTTAAATTATCTCTTTAAAGTTACTAAAGGCTTAGGAGTGATTGAAGCACTTAAAGCTAGTGGTGCAGTGGAAGGTGATCTGATAAATATAGATGGGGTTGATTTTGAGATTACTGATGCTGTTTTGCTCTAAGAGCATACTTCTCTAAGGGCATATAAAGTGGCAAAAAATATCTGCCATTACTGAGAGTATTGCGCCCACTCCAGCTCATGACAATACTTTGATGGCTATTATATTTTTGACAAAACTGCTCTAAACTTGTTGAGGTTTTTTTCTTACCAGATTTAATTTCTAAAGGCAATATTTCTCCGCTGCTATCTGACAACAAAAACTCAATTTCATAAATACCTTCTTTCCAACTAATCAATGAACCAAGCTTTGATTCAAGAGCTTTTAATTCTTGGGCAATAAAATTTTCGACAAAAAAGCCTTTGAAAGTACCGTAGTTAGCATCCAGAATATTTTGCGCTTTAAGACCACTTTGCTTTCTAAGTAACCCAATATCAAAATTATAAAGTTTGAAAATATTTTCTTTTATAAACCCCCTAAGAGGTGGTTCAGCTTTATTTGCGATATGGGTTTTGATTATTAGATTTGCTGCTTCAAGCCATGAAAAGATATTCTCAAAATCTTTGTAGCGTTTTTTACCATCTAAAACTCCTTTGAATTTAAAACGTGACAAACTTTCATCTTGCTCTTGGTTTAATTGACTACTAATAAAGCTCCAAACTTTAGTTATATGCAAAGAATTTTCTTTGCCTGAATGTTTTGCAATATCGGCAAGTGCAGTTCTTATTAAAGCTTCTTGTTCTTGCTCTAACTCTTCAATAACATCGGTAATATTTTTCTCTTCTTTATTGTTTACAAAAATGGATACTGCTTTAGGCATCCCACCTGTAATCCAGTAATACTGAAGCTTTTGATTCAATTGCTCATGAATTGCAAGATTAATTTCTTGTCCGAATTCAAGAGTGCTCAAAAACTCATAACTCATGTCATCCTCACAAGCAAGCAAAAATTCCATGAAAGTCATAGGTGACATATTTAATAAATCTATTTTCCCAACGGGGTAAGATGCAGGATTTAACTCTAAGCCTAATAATGAACCAGCGACACAAATAAATTTTTCTTTGTGGTTTTCATCAAAATATTTAAGACTAGTTATCGCTTCTGGACATGTTTGAATTTCATCAAAAATAATCAAATCATTTTTTATATCAATACTTTTGTCTTGATATAAAGAAAGTTCTTGGATAATTCTGTGAGTTTTAAGATCTTCTGCAAAAAAATTACTCAGTTTATGATCTTCTTCAAAATTAAAGTAGTGGTAATTTGAAAAATATTTTGCAGCAAAATCTTTTAGTGCATAGGTTTTACCTATCTGCCTAGCACCATAAAGCGCCAAGGGTTTTCTCCGGGCTTTATTTTTCCAATCTAGGAGGTTTTGCTCAATAAATCTTCGCATCTATTAGCATTATAGTTAAAAAGTGCAGATTTTTAACACTTTTCAACTTGAAAAGTGTAGATTTTCAGCACTTTTTAAGTCACAAAGTGTAAAAAATTACTCAACAGTAACAGACTTCGCTAAATTTCTAGGCTGGTCAACATCTTTTCCTAAATCTTCCGCTATAAAATACGCAAGAAACTGTAAAGGAATTACCGCAATTAAAGGTGAGAAAAGCTGGGATACATTTGGGATACGAATGATCTCATCAAAAATATTATCCACATCGTGATTACTATCATTGGTGATTAAAATTGATGGTGATTTACGAGCACGAGCTTCTTCAGCATTGCTCAAAGTTTTTTTGTAAACCATCTGCTCAAGAGCAGATTTACCATTAATTGCAATTGTCAAAACTGGCACACTTTGATCCAGAATCGCAATAGGACCATGCTTCATCTCACCAGCAGGGTAGCCTGTTGCGTGAATATAACTCAACTCTTTAAGTTTTAATGCTCCTTCAAGAGCTATCGGGTAATTAACACCCCTGCTTAAAAAGAGAAAATCACGGTAAGCAGAATATTTGAGCATTTGCTCTCGGTAAGTTTCTGCTCTCTCAATGACTTGGTCCATCACAAGAGGTAGCTTTCGTAATTCGGCAATACTCTCTGCATAGTCTGTCTCTGAGATTTTACTAGTACTGCAAGCAATTTTCAGGGCTAATAAATAGAGCGAAATCAACTGCGCCGTAAAGGCTTTAGTGGAAGCAACGCTGACTTCAATACCGGCTGGAGTAACATAAATATTTGGTTTGCACAGATCATAGATAGCAGAATCAACTTTATTAGTTAATGCCATGATTTTTGCACCGGCGCTTTCGGCATTACGCATGGCAGCAAGAGTATCAGCAGTTTCACCAGATTGACTAATACCAATGACAAGATCTTTTTCACCAACAAGACTTGGAAAGCTACAAAACTCGCTTGCAATATGAACCTCACAAGGAATTTTTGCCCAAAGCTCTATTAGATATTTGCCAACCAAACCAGCATAATAAGCAGAACCACAAGCCAGAATATTGATACGATCAATTTTAGTAAAATCGTGCTCGATATTACTAAAATCACAATTTGAGATGATTGCACTAATAACAGCTGGCTGTTCATGGATTTCTTTCATTAGAAAATGTTTGTAAGGTCCCTTGCTTAAAATTGAGCTGATTTGTTCAGCTTCTTCGATATTAATTTCTATTGCCTTGAGGTTTTGATCGTAGACTTGAACGCTATTGTTTTTAATAATTGCAATCTCACCATCTTGAAGTTTATAGATTTTATTGGTGTATTGCAGCACTGTATTACTGTCGCTGGCAAGATAGTGTCCATCCTCAGCAAAACCAATAACCATAGGTGATTGCTGCTTAGCAGCAATAATCTCATCGCTTCCTTCCAGTAAAATTGCAAGTGCAAAACTACCATCTAATTTTTTTGTTGTTGACTGCAGTGCTTCTAAAAGACTTGAGTTTTCGAGTTCCAGTGAAATTAAATTGGAAATAATTTCAGTATCTGTCTCACTTTTTGCTTGAATCCCTCTCTCTTCTAAACCTTGCTTTAGTTCAAAATAGTTTTTGATGATGCCGTTATGAACAATAGAAAGTTTTTTCTTGAAATCTTGATGAGGATGAGCATTAGTGATGTTAGCTTCACCATGAGTAGCCCAGCGCGTATGCCCGATTCCAATTTTGGGAGCCAGGCTTTCCTGAGTTGCATGTCCCACTAAAACCTTTTCAAGTTCATGAACCTTACCTTCAGTTTTTATAAGCTCGACTTTAAGATCTTTATCCATTAAAGCCAAACCAGCAGAGTCATAGCCTCGGTACTCCAGAGATTTCAAGCCGGTTAAGAGTATTTCTTTTGCTACTTTAGTTCCGTTATAAGCAACGATTCCACACATCTGGCTTATTATAGCTCTCTTACAAGCATGGTTGAAAGAGGGCACCAGAAAGAATCAAAGAGAAATTCTGCAGTTCCCACTTGAAATAAGTGTCTTTCAATTAAATCAGGTCCAGCATCACAGCTTAAATCATAGCCAGGATCACCCAGACTAAATACTTCAATAGTATCAGGGTCCATATGAAAGCTCCATGAATTATTGTAGTCAACATTGCTCAAATTCAAAAAAGCTCCAACTTTATGAGTGCTTGATGATGAGTTTGACAGTACTGACCTTAGCTGATCAATTACAGTCTGAGAACTTGGTTGAATGAAAAATTCTCTACCATCTATTTCCAGCTCAAAAATTCCAGAGGCACTAGAAGTTGATGCAGTTGCAGAATTTAAATCAGGTAAATTTTTAAATTTAATTTTGACTTGAATATAGTTATTGCTTGTTGCAGTTAATTCATAATCATTTGAACCACTTAAGCCAAGAAAATTAAAGGTATCTGTTCTGGAGACGGATTGTCTTCTACCACTACGGGTGTAACTATATTCTCTTTGCAGAGTGCTTAAGCGAAAAGGTCTTCTTTTTTTATTAGTTGAGCTATTGATAGCAGTGTTTCCAACAGTAGTTGAAAAACGGCTATTACCAGAGCCTAGCTCTCCTTGTCCTAACTCGATATCAAAACTATAAGGATTAGTTCCGTCAACAGTTAAAAAACTAGCAATAAGCTCAGAGCTGATAATTGGCTTTTCAGATTTTTTAGAAAAAGTGATTCTATTACCATCCCTTGTGATGACTTCAATAGCCTGACCATCGAGATTAAATTCATAAGGCTTGCAAGCCGAACCACCACCTCTTGTAGTAGAAGTACCAGATCTATAAAGGCCACAGTTTTTGACATCCAAAGTATCACCGACAATATTTCCGTCAATGATTCTGTATAGGGTCATAAAATTAGTATCATCATGATCTAAAACCAAACAAGCCTTGTTTTCAGTAGGACTACAGCTCGCTCTCAGATCTACGGCCTGCACTGCTGACTGACTGAAAAACAATCCAAGCAGCACAAAGGAAAACATAATTAGTATTTTTGTATTTTTCATTTTTTTCTCTCTTAATGCGTAAAGTATATTAGCACATTACCGCGACTTAAAGATTCTTGATTTTGATCTGATCTTTAAAACTCCCTCTATAGTTCTCTTACTAGCTTAGCTGACCGCGGACACCAAAATGAATCAAAAAGAAAATTTACAGTGCCAATATCATCTAAGCTTCTCTCAATTAAATCAGGTCCCGCATCACAAGTGATGTCAAAGCCTGGGTCGCCTAGTCTAAAAAGCTCTATGGTTGCTGGATCCAAATGAAAGCTCCAGCCTGGGTTGTAATCCTGAGAATTTAAAGTCAAAAAACCGGCAATTTTGTTTTTTTCTATACTTGGATTACTTAGTATAGATCTCATTTCAGTCAGTGTTTCTGCGTTATTTACCTCTAGCACAAAGCTTCTACCGTCTATTTCCAGTTCAAAACGCCCACTATTTGGATCAGTATTAGATATCTCTGATGAGCTTTCACTTGCAATTGAGGCTGGGTTTTTAATTTCGAATTTAAGGTCAACACTATTAATCAAAGTGATTCTTAGCTCTGTCAACTTTGGCTTATTAGATTTTGCTTGAAAATTATAGTGATGAAAATTTCTATATCTCTGGAATTGTGCCTGAAAAGCTTCCTTAATGAAAGCATACTTTCTTTTAGGATTATTAGAACGGGAAGTTCGGCTAGCAATACCCAGAACAGCGCCCTCAGCTAATAATGAATCTTCGTCGTCTTCACCTTCACCAATAGAGAACTCATAACTCGGGGCTGAAAAATTATCACCGGCAAGGCTATCAAGGCTCACAATGAAATTAGCAAACTCACCAGCTTCAGCTCCCATTAATATGCGATTCTCTGTGCCTGTAATGATTTCTAGAGATTTATTTTCTAATTTAATTTTTAATTCACGACACCTGCCTGTGCCACAAGTAATTTGATTAAACTCTGTTGTTTCAATGATCCCATTTACAATTTGTGTCATTTCTAGACTGTCTTCATCACCATCAACTATAAGACAGACCTTGGTTGTTGTTGGGGTGCAAGTTAAACTAGAAGCCTGAGTATTAAGAGTGCTCAAACAAAACGCTAGAATAAGTCCCCAAAATACATTGTTTAAAATTTTCATAGCGAACACATAGACAACGTGCTCAAAAGGAGTATATTTACACAGATGTCATCCATGTCAGAAAAAGACCTCAAAAACTTAGCAATAATAGCCTTGTTTTGCCTGTTTTTTCTGGCTTTACGATTGATACAGCCACATAATTTTTCTCATGATGAAGCAGAACAGTATCTTAACGCATCAGAGTTTTTTCTGGGTTTTCATAAACAACCACCTCTTTACAGCTGGCTCTTGTGGGGCTTTTCCAAACTGTTTGGCTTAAACTTGATCACTTTAACTTGTTTCAAATACCTAGTCTATTTTGCTTTTTTGGGAGTCTATTATGCTCTTGCAAGAATTTTCTTTGACGAAAATAAAAGCTTTATCTCTTTAAGCTCTTTGCTACTCTTTGTCACATATATTTTTGATTTCAACCGCGACCTGACTCACACTATCCTATTAAGTTTTTTTGCTGTACTTAGTTTCTATCTATATATTTTGATACTTAAAAAACCTTCTAGCCTCAATTACTTTATTTTTGGTTTGACTTTGGGGCTAGGTTTTCTATCTAAGTACAATTTTGCTTTTGTAGCCTCAGCTATTGCTTTAGCTTGCCTTAGTAGTTCTACAGGCAGAAAGGCTTTGTTTAATAGCAAAAGCTTTTTGAGCTTAGCTAGTTTCATTACAGTTTTGAGCCCTCACTTATTATGGCTCTATCAGCAAGGTTTTGTAGGCTTTACTTATGCCATACAAAGAGGTGAGCAAAGTACTAGTTTTGATTTTTCTGCTCTTATAAAATCCTTATTCTTTGGCTATTACGAGCTGCTTTTGGTATTCATTGTTCTCTTTTTTCTATGGTTTAGTTTCTATAAAAAATCTAGTCACCAATTAAGACGCACTGTAAACTTGGCAGCAATTTTTGCAGTTTTGATACCTGCCTTAGTCACGATATTTTTTGGCTTTAGTTCTTTTTATGCAAAGTGGCTTGCTTCTATTTATTTTTTACCAATTCTAAGTTTCTTTCTTAATCTTGAATTTACTAAGCAAGCTCGGCAAAAAATCCAATACTCTTTAATACTAGTTTTGATTCTTGCAGTCAGTGTTTATCAAGCTGCCGGCTCATACTATCCAGACCTAGTTGGTAAGCCCAAAAACATTCTCTATCCCTATCATGAAATTTTCCAGGACTTAAAAAATAAGCTTGGTGAATACGAGGATAAAGATATAGTTTTCATTAGTAGCCAAAGAGAACTTTTACGAGCCAATATAACTCAGCAACAAAAAAAATATATGCCAGATGCCAAAGTTATTAAAAAATCTCAATTCAAAAATCATAAAAACAAGAAAATTTTTGTTTTATTTTGGAAAGACAGCAAAGAAGAGCCTCAATTACCAAAACCGTTTGCCAAGTCATTTGCTAATGCCAAGATACAAGAGAGTATCAAAGCCAAGCTCATCAACTCAGATCAACATTACTACCAGCTTGCCTGGGCTATTGCACCAGCTCTAAAATAGCCTGACGATTATATTTTTGCTCGATAAAATCGCGAAAGTTCATATCATTTTCATAAGGTCTAAATTGCTCTAGTACTTGTTCAAGTGCACCATCTAAATCTGGTATATGACCATAATATGGATTATAAGAGCTAGCTTTAGCATCATTGAGATTAAAGTCGTACAAATACATCTGTGCAACAGTAGCTATCAAACCAGTTCTATCAGCACCGGCATGACAATGAATCAAAAGTTTTTTATTCTCATTGCGTACTTTTTCAAGCACATCAAGAATATTCAAAAACCTTTCTCTATCAGGAGGTCTATAAACCGAAAAGCCATAGCTAAAGTATTCAAGTTTAAGTTTTTCCGTAAGTTCTTTCTCTTCTGTGTACCAGGCTTTTTTGCTTTTACCTCTTAGATTAAGCACAATATCTATATCGTTTTCTTCGACAAGCTTTTTCAAATCATCAGTTGATAATTGCGCTGAACGCATAATCATAGCTTTGTGTGATCCAGAATCAAGATAGTGGATATTTTTGCGATTAATGATCAGGTAAGCAATGGTCGCTGCCAAAAATAAAACCACAATTATATAAACGAGGATATTTTTTTTTGAAAATGTCATGCTGCTGGTTTTGCCTCCGGATATTTTACTCTTTCATGATTCAAACTTCTCCAGACTGCAATAAAAGAATCGGCAATTTTATCCAAATCCGGTCTAGACAAGCCGGAATATTCAAGCTCTCCTTCCTCAAGTCTAGCGTTAATAATTTTATGAATCACTTCTTTTGCTTTAATCTCACAATCAAGATCTTTGATACTTCTCAGTGCAGCTTCAGAGCTATCAGCGATCATAGCAACAGCTGTTTCTTTGGAATGAGGCTTGGGGCCAGGGTAGCGAAACTGTTCTTTATCAACATGTC
>CAWUIS010000053.1:0-9399 GCA_963922625.1 uncultured Candidatus Melainabacteria bacterium
TCTTTGTTTAAATAAAGCAGGCTTGTCTAAGCCAGTAACAGGATCATGAAAGAGAATGCGCTGGAATTCTTTTTCGTAGATATATAAGCTCTCAAGATCTGATTTTTGAATGACATCACCAATATTAAGCTTACGTGTCAGAGACAAAACAGCCAGTGGTTTATATCTTTGTAACCTTGTGATTTCCAGATTTACCTGAATGAGGTACTGGATGAGAGAAAAACTCAGTCCAATAATGCTCAAAAGTAAAATGAAAATCAGTAGTTTTCTATTTTTAGACAACAAGCCCCAAACAAAGCGACCAAAATAGTCGCTTTGTGAGCCGAGTTTGATTTGACTCATAATATATCCCCATTTTTGCTCTTAATTAAGAGCTTGAACTATCATCTGAAACTAATTTCGCTAGTTCTGTATTGATTTCAGAATTAATAGTTGTACCTTGTGTGTTTACTGTCGCTTGCAAGTTTTGAATAACTGGAACAGAAGCTCCAACCATCGCTGCTACAAGAGCACCATATATCAGTACATCTTTCATTTTTCACCCTCCCTTTGTTTTTAATTTCACCTCATCTCCTCGTGAGAGATTGAATGAATTTAAAATTACGCGATTTTTGACCCAGGTATCCCCCATCGATAGTACGGCAAGCGCACCTGGTAGAATCCCATAGCTTAGAACTGACCCCTCAAACCCAGCATGAGCAGCAGCTGACGTAGCAGCAGCAACTACCTCGGTCAAAGAATCGCGAGAACTTTTTTGTGGTCTTTCGACCTCAAACACCATATTGCCAAAATATTCTTTCTGGTCTCTTAGTAAACGATCAAAAGCAAGTTTGATGGTTTTTTTGTCGGTGTCGATAACTTTCAATTTTAAGATGGATTTTTTGTTTTTGAGATTCAACTCAAAAACAAGCTCCTCACCGAGAGCTGGATAGTCTACTAAGTCAGGGCTGAGTAGATTTGCTTTAATCAAGCTTTCATTTGTCAGGCTAGAAAGCAGTTCGATGTTGTCATCATTGCTCTTAGCAAAATTAGGGCTTTCAATTTTGTTGAAGCTCCTATCAAGGTAGAGTAGATCGGCATCAAGATCAAAAAAGTAAGATCCAGCATAGTCTTCATGAAGCTTTTTGAAATTAACCGACAGTATCGATGAGATGAAGTTTTTGAATTTTGTAAAATCTTGCTCGTCAAGTTCAATGGCTTCAAGTCCATCAATAAAGCCTCTATGATCAATTGAAATTTTGAAATAGCCTTTGTATGTTGCTAGTTTGCTTGTGTCTAGCTGTAAATCAGCATGCTCTAGCCAGCCTTTTAGTTGTTGATTTTGGGCTAAATCAAGCTCGCTAAAGTTTTTACTCTGTTTAGGTTTATTGATGATTTTAGCCAGGTAAAGTTGGTATTGATCAGGCACAGTAGCCTTGACTGCCACTAAGTTTAAGAGCAATATTAATAGACTCATTAAGAGATTTTTCATTTATATATTGCCTCCAAAAGGGTTTTTGTTTTGATTGAGTTCTTTTGCGATGGCTAAAATCTTTTTGCCGTTGATGAAATTTTGAAAGCCTAGATTGAGATAGGAATTACAGTATTTTGAGGCTTCTTCAAGTCTGCCCTGCATGGCTAATGTTTTGATCAAAGATTCTGTTGCATTGCGTAATAAAACTTGCATGTTGTTATCACCGGCAAGAAAGAGCTGTTTGGCAAGTGCTGCAGCTTCAAGATAGCGCTTGCTTGCTTGGGCAAAAAAAGCAATACCAGAATCCTCTAATACCCTTGCAAAGCGGTATCTGTATTCAGGATTACTGGGCTCTTTGAGAATGACAAACTGAAAAGGAATCATAGCTTTACTAAAGTCACTTGAATTTCCTTTTTCTTGTGCTTGAATAAACCAGGCATCACCAATAGCCAGCAAAGCTTCGTTACTAATTGAAGACAGATAGTGATTGAGTTTTTCTTGTGGGTCTTCTTCGAGCTTTGCTAGGTTTAAATGTGCATTGAGATTCTCAGAATCTTCTTTCAATGCTGTTTTTAAAGATGCTGCCAAGTCATTAATATTGTTAGTCTCGTTTTGGACTTCTAAGTAGTGAGTATCTTCTTTTATATCCTCGATGCTTATTTGATAGCTGAGCCCTTCGAGTAAGGGATTTGTCACTAATTTTATAGCCTGGGCATCTTTGCTTTGGATGTTCACCAAAACAACATCATTTGTTTGAAAAAATTTTCGTGTTGCTGATTTATCTTCTTGAAAGCTGACATTGTATTTTTCGTTGCCAATTAGTTTGCTAACTCCAGATTTCAGTCCAGTATCTGAGATTATCATCGAAAAGCTATCGTCAAAGTTTTTATTAAACTCTGTCATCTGAGGAAAGTCTTGTTTCTCTAGCTCAAAAATAATTTTGTTGTCGTCTTGAAAATAAATAGACTCAATTTTCGCTTTTGCAATAACTGGATTGATATTTAGGAAAAGAAATAGGGCCAAAAGTCCATTCTTATAAGCCCTTTTTAGATTGAGGCTTTGCGCCAATCTTGAAGAGTATTTAAAGTACTTAACTTGTGAACATTTTATTTTTAACACTGAATCCCCTCCCAATCAAATACTAAAAATACTCTTAATGCTTAAAAAATATAACAGGGGACTATGTGAAAATGCTTAGTAAATTTTCTTGGATTAAAAGAATTTTAACTATCTAGCCTTTTTCTAGATTAATTGGTAATACATGGTTTATACTAGGCTAAATTTATTTCCCTCGGAAACATATGCCATGGAACTTTACGGACCAGTTCAAGCTTTAGATAGCTTAAGCAAAATAAAAAGATCTGTTGATTCTGACACAGCAACTGTTCAGGTGCGGAGGGATGACTTGGAAAAAATTATAAAGGCATTGTGCCTGCCGGATAAAGATACTGTAGATCAAGTCAAGCTTCAAATTCAAGATTTAAATTTAGATGATCTTCTAGTCGAGCTGGCTTTAAAAAAAAATGACTTTGAATATGGATATGCTCAATACGCTGCATTTATTGAAGCTATAAAAGAAAAGCAAGCTAGTAATGCTATTGCCAGGCTAGGGTCAGACTTGGATGGTTTTGATGATGAATTCAAAAAAGATTTTGCTAATTTAATCAAAGCCCTGTCTAAACTTAATGTCAACATAGAGCGTGACCGGGATTGGATATATTTAGTAGCACCGCCTTTAATGCTTTTAGATTTACTGTTGAAGCCAAGCCCAGGAACAGATGAAGCCGTAATATTAGAATTGAGAGATCTGGCAGAGACCATTAAAGAGCGGCATTTACCAAAACTAGCTGCTGGTAAATCACTTACAGACGAAGACAAAAATAAGCTGATTTTGACTATTTTAGAGAAGCTGGAGCCAAATTTGCCTCCTTCAATACAGGATATAAGCCTTCAGTCAAGGTTTCAATCATGGCTTCAGGCTGATAAGTCCTATTCATATGCCTTACGTAAGTTTTTGAATAAAAAAATTGGTAAAAATCAAACCCATGCTTTGTCCAATATTTTGAGGTCTCCTTTTGATTTAATTGGAAGGGCTTTGAAGATGATGAAAACGGCAATGAATTAATACTATAGTATTAATAATGATGCAGATTTGGGTATAATTAATACTATAGTGTTAGTTTTAAGTGTTGCTAAGGCGCAGAAATTACTAAAAGAGCAGCTCAAAACAAGGCGCCTGGAGCTTGGATTTACCCAAGAGGCTTTGGCTCAAAGGTCGGGTGTAAGCTTGGCTTCATTGAGAAAATTTGAGCAAAAAGGATTAATTTCCCTTGAGTCGTTTTTAAAACTAACGATGGTGCTTGCCTGCCTACAAGACTTTGTTTGTGCCCTTGAACAAGAAGATCAGAAATTTCATTCTATAGACGATGTTTTGAAAGACGCGAGTAAAAAAATTCGTAAACATGGATGGCGTAAATGAAATTCGAACCTCTTTCTAAAATTCAGTTAGGGCTATGTTTTGACAATGAGACTTTGAGAGTTGGTACCCTTGCTTCCCGAGAGCAAAAAATATTTTTTGAATATGACCCATCGTTTTTAGAGAGAGGTTTAGAAATTTCGCCTCTTAAATGTCCTTTGAGACCTGGTTTGCAGTCTTTTCAGCCAACTTTGTTTGAAGGCTTGCCGGGTGTTTTTAATGATAGCTTGCCAGATGGTTGGGGACGTTTGCTTTTGGATCGTAAGCTTCGCGCTCTTGGTATTTTGCCTGAGCAGCTTTCATGTCTTGATCGTTTGGCTCATGTTGGTGCTTGTGGGATGGGAGCTTTGCTGTATGAACCCGATCACAGTGAGAAAATTTCTGAGGATGTAATTGATCTTACTAAGCTTGCTTTTGATGTTAAGCAAGTCTTGGATGGAGAATCTACGGAAGTGCTTAAAGAACTCATTGCTCTAAATGGTTCTTCTGCTGGTGCTAGACCTAAGGCGATGATTGGTTTGAGCTTGGATAAAAAAGAAATCACCACTTCCACTAAAAACTTAGCTTCTAAGTATCAAGCTTGCATAGTTAAATTTCCTAACTTTCATGATGGCATTGATGCTGGTGCTATTGAGTATGTTTATGCCTTAATGGCAAAAAAAGCAGGTTTGCTGATCCCAGAGACTCATTTGCTCCCTGCAGATCAAGGGCCTGGTTATTTTGCCGTTAATCGCTTTGATAGAAATGGTCACCGGCGCTTACATATGCATAGTGCAAGTGGTCTTTTGCATTCCGATTATCGATTGCCATCACTTGATTATGAGGATTTAATTGCACTAACAATGATGCTTACAAAGGATATCCGAGAAGTTGAAAAACTATACCGCCTTGCAGTCTTTAACACCTTGTCTCATAATCGTGATGATCATGCTAAAAATTTTAGTTTTTTGATGGATGAAACCGGTGAATGGAAATTAGCCCCTGCCTATGATTTGACTTTTTCATCTGGACCAGGAGGCGAGCAAAGCACAACCGTTTTGGGGGAGGGTAGAAATCCTGGAATTGACGATTTGCAGAAGCTTGGACGTGAAGCTAATTTAGCTAAGTCCTTTGTTGAGGAGGTCATCGACAAAGTCAAGCTAGCTCTTTTAGATTGGGGAGAGCTTGCAAATACTCATGGTGTAGAAAAAAAGAATATTGCTTTTATAGGTGATGCACTGAAACAATAGGTCAATTTAGCCGGCATAATTCTTTGAATCTATGTGAATAATAACTTAATAGGGCTCCCTTTATTTGCTACTCTAGAAGAATCATATGAAAGCAGAAATTATAGCCATTGGTACAGAGCTCATCATAGGTCACACGTTAAACACCAATGCTACTTATATCTCTGAGTTTCTTAATGGCATTGGCATTAGTGTGCATTACCACACCACTCTTGGGGATAATGAAGCGCGTATCATTGATGCGCTTGAGCATGCTTGTAAGCGTTCTGATTTGGTTATTTGTACAGGTGGTTTAGGACCGACCGATGATGATATTACTCATGACACTTTGGCAAAGTTTCTTGACCGTAAACTTGAACAAGATCCTCATCAAGTTGAAATCTTTGAAGAAAAATATGCCGCTTATGCTGGTCACTACAAAACTCCGAAAATTAACTACAAACAAACTCGGGTTCTAGATGGAGCAGAAGTTGTACCTAATCCAATAGGCACTGCTATTGGCATGTATCTGGAGCATAATGCAACATGCATAGTAACTTTTCCTGGTGTGCCTTGTGAAATGGAAGCTATGCTCAAGAGTATTGAAGCTAAACTCCTTGAAAAACTCAAGAGCCAAAATCAAATCGGTGCCATTATTTCAAAGAAGGTTCGCCTAACCGATATCACTGAATCTCTAATGGCAGAAACGGTGATTCAACACTATCAAGATCACCATAAAGCGAACCCCTTTCTTGCTGCAAATCCATCTCTTGCCCCTTATGCAACTTTAGGTGAGTGTTACTTGAGAATCACAGCTAAAGGAGAAACTCAAGAAGAAGCTCAAGATCTTGTTGATAAAACTAGTAAAAATCTTCATGAGATTTTCCCAGACAAGATTTATGGCTACGATGACGATACTTTGGCTGGTGTGCTAGCACAAAAATTGATTGATCAAAACCTGACTATTGCTTTTGCTGAGTCTTGTACTGGAGGGCTTGCAAGTAAGATGCTTACTGATGTGAGTGGCGCCTCTAATTACACTAAGCTCAATCTTGTCACATACTCCAACGAAGCTAAAATCAAAATGCTTGGTATTGAGGGCGAGACGCTAAATAAGTATGGTGCCGTGTCACTAGAGTGCGCTAAAGAAATGGCATTGGGTTTATGTAAGATTTCAGATTCAGCTATAAATGTCTCTATTACAGGTATTGCAGGACCAGGTGGTGCTAGTCTGGAAAAACCTATTGGTACTATTTTTGTTGCTGTTGTGATTAATGGCGAGATTAAATTTGCGGAAAAATTAAACTGGGTTGCCCGGCAGCTAAGCCGTGATCAAGTCCGGGAGCTTACTTGTAAAAAAGTTTTTTGGATTGTTGTTAAGCTAATCGATCAACTGTCTTAGCGGCAAGAAAATCTTTTTGGCTGAGCCCGCCAATATCATGAGTTGTATATTTAATATGCAAATATCCCCAACCCATAGAGATATCGGGGTGATGGTTTTGTTTTTCTGCAATATCTCCAACTTTGTTTAAAAATTCTAAAGCTTGGCTGAAATTTTTAAATTTGAAGCTGCGTTTTAAGGCTGAGTAAGGCTCTTTTTCTAAAATCCAGGCTTGATTAAGCTCCAGCATTTGAGATTCAAAGGTCAT
The DNA here is from genome assembly GCA_963922625.1 of uncultured Candidatus Melainabacteria bacterium. Taxonomy (GTDB): domain Bacteria; phylum Cyanobacteriota; class Vampirovibrionia; order LMEP-6097; family LMEP-6097; genus CAWUIS01. The sequence goes on from CAWUIS010000053.1 coordinate 6,784, forward strand.
ACATGTTAGTATATTCCATTCGATCGTAATGACGTTGGAGAATCAACATGACTAAAAAAATGAATCCTGATAAGCAACAGGCTGGTGTTAAAAGAGCAGCTAAAGTTCAAGCTCGTAAAGCAAAAAAGGCTAAGAAAGCTTCAGCTTAATGGCCTTGCAAAGCAAAGTAGCCTTATTAGATCTTAAAGCTCAATATGCCCAAATTCAAGATGAAGTTGAGGCTGCTGTGCTCGAGGTTTTGCGTTCAGGTTGGTATGTACTAGGACCAAATGTAAAAGCTTTTGAAGAAGAAGCTGCAAAATTTCTTGATCTAAATCATGCTATCGGCTGTGCTAACGGTTCTGATGCGCTTTATTTATCTATGCTTGCTCTGGATATCGGACCAGGCGATGAAGTAATTACAACTCCTTTTTCATACATTGCAACTGCTGAGTGTATTACCCAAGCAGGAGCTAAGCCTGTTTTTGCCGATATTGATCTTGATAGTTTTAATATCGACCCTCAAAAAATCGAAGAAAACATTACTGAAAAAACTAAAGCAATTATTGTGGTGCATCTTTACGGACAAGCTTGCGATATGGATGCCATTATGGCGATTGCCCGCAGGCATGATATTAAAGTGATTGAAGATGCTGCTCAGGCTTTTGGTACTCGTTATAAAAACCAATCAGTGGGAGCTATTGGTGATATCGGTACTTTTTCCTTTTATCCAACCAAAAATATGAGCTGTGCTGGTGATGGTGGTTTGTTGACTACTCAATCAGATGAGCTTGCAGAAAAACTAAGAATTATTAGAGCCCATGGATCTTCTAAGCGTTATTACCATGATGTTTTGGGTGTCAACTCGAGATTAGATGAGCTTCAAGCCGCTATTTTAAGAATCAAGCTCAAGTATATTGCTAGCTGGAATTCTAGAAGAAACGAGATTGCTGAGATTTATAACAAAAAATTTGCAAATCTTACTAAGGTCATTGAACCTAAGCTAATTGAAGACTCTAGCCATATATATCACCAGTATTCTATAAGAGTAGAAAACCGTGATGAGTTAAAACAAAAGCTCGCTGAAAGAGAAATTGCTTCAGAGATTTATTACCCACTATCAATGCACGAACAAAAAATCTATCAAGACTTAGCTTATAAAACTGAAGATTTGCCAAACTCGCATAAGGCAACTAAATCTGTACTATGTTTGCCCGTTTACCCTGAACTTACAGACGAGCAAGTGAATTTTGTAGCTGATAGCGTAGTATCTCTATGTCAATGAACGCTACTATTGCTTTAGTTATAGCTTTAAGTTTTGTATTATTTGCTTGTAATAAAAAGGATTTAAAAATGTCACAAGATGAAAGTGTTGGTTATGAAAAAGCTACTTTTGCAGGTGGTTGTTTTTGGTGTGTTGAGTCTGGCTTTGATGGTATCGTCGGAGTAGAAAAAGCGGTGTCTGGCTATACTGACGGTAATAGACCCAACCCAAACTATGAGATGGTCAGCACAGGAGTCAGCGGCTATGCAGAGGCAGTAGAGGTAATCTATGATCCTGCCCAATTAACTTATAAAGATCTTGTAAACCATTTCTGGAAACAAATCGACCCAACCGATTCTGGTGGTCAGTTTGCTGATCGTGGCTCTCAATACCGCACAGCAATTTATTACCACAATGAAGAGCAAAAACAGATAGCTTTATTGAGTAAACTTGATCTAGAAAAATCAGGCAAATTTGATAGCCCAATTGTTACCGAAATCTTGCCAGCAAAAGATTTTTATGAGGCTGAAGATTATCATCAAAATTATCACAAAAATAACGCCATTCACTATAACGCGTATAGAGTAGGTTCTGGGCGTGCCAGTTTTTTAGAAAAATTTTGGGGCTCTTCTAAGCCTAAGTTCACCAAAGAAAGCGATACTTGCGCTCTTGATGCTGGAGACTATTGTATACCTGGTGAGCATCACGGTGATAGTCAAGGGTCTCTTAAAGACAAGCTAAGCCCAATGCAGTATAAAGTCACCAAAGAAAATGGTACCGAACCTCCTTTCATGAATGAATACTGGAACAACAAAGAAAAAGGCATCTATGTAGATATCATTTCAGGCAAGGCTCTTTTCAGCTCAGAAGATAAATTTGATTCTGGTACGGGCTGGCCGTCTTTTACTAAGCCTATAGATCAAAGCGAGATTATTGATATCAAAGACAATAGCCATGGCATGATTCGCACAGAAGTTAGATCAAAAACTGGCGACGCTCATCTAGGGCATGTTTTTGATGATGGACCAGGACCAAATGGCAAAAGATACTGCATCAACTCAGCCTCTTTAAGATTTATTCCTTATGATGAGCTTGAAAAAGAAGGTTATCAAGAGCTAATCTAGCCTAAATTTCTTTTGGCTTCTTTTCCAGACTCGGCTATCTGGTTTATAAATTCAAATAAAGCTTTGTTTTTGATGTCATCTATTTTTGCTAATAAATTTACATTAGTCGCTACTATTTGATTCTTATTCCTTGCCTTTAGAGCTATAGCAAGATCATTTCTATCTTCTTTATTGTTAATTTTGTTAACTTGATGAAGATCATGAACTATTAAAGTTCTGCCAGTCTCTTCTCTGCCATGTATACCTTTT
>CAWUIS010000054.1:0-9377 GCA_963922625.1 uncultured Candidatus Melainabacteria bacterium
AAACTCCCTGGGCTCCGAGTATTTGACTACAGCTCGTGGTGTTCTTATTAATGAAATGCAACATTTTAATAGTTTAATCATCACTGCCGCCAAAAAAGCTCAAGTACCTGCTGGACAAGCACTTGCTGTTGATCGTGATGTTTTTGCAGGAGAAATTACTCATGCAATTAAAAGCCATCCTTTGATTGAACTAGTTAATGATGAATATAAAGCTGATTTGACCAAGGAGGAAGATTTACTTGTTATAGCTAGCGGCCCTTTAACCTCCCCAAGCTTATCCGAGCAAATACAAAAGCTGCTCAAGTTTGCTAATCCTCAAGCAAAGAGCGACTATTTACATTTTTTTGATGCTGCTGCTCCAATTATTAATGAAGATAGTATTGATATGAATATTGCTTTTAAAGCTTCTCGCTATGGTAAAGGCAATAGCGATGACTATATCAACTGCCCTTTTTATAATAAGGAAGATTACGAGCGTTTTCACTACGAGCTAATGCATGCTGAAAGGGCTGCTTTAAAGGATTTTGAAAAAGAGAATATGCGTTATTTCGATGCTTGTATGCCTGTTGAGGTGATTGCTGAGCGTGGTCCTCGCACTCTTTGCTTTGGTCCTTTAAAGCCAGTTGGGCTTGAAGATCCTAGATACCCCGATAAAAAACCTTATGCTGTTGTACAGCTTCGGCAGGATAATGTGGCTGGTTCTTTGTATAACTTGGTCGGTTTTCAAACTAACTTGAAATGGGGTGAACAAAAAAGAGTCTTTTCTATGATTCCAGGTTTGCAAAACTTGGATATAGTGCGTTTTGGCGTTATGCATCAAAATATTTTTATTAATTCACCAATGTTTTTGGATCAGAACTTAAGGCTTAAGCATTCTAATCCTGATGAGGCAAGGTCTGTGTATTTTGCAGGACAGATTACTGGAGTTGAAGGTTATACAGAGAGCGCTGCAACAGGCATCATTGTTGCCCGCTCAATAATGCAAGAATTGTATTCTGAGTCTTCATCTTCACAGTATTTTCCTCGTGAGACTATGCTTGGTGCTCTTTCTCATTATGTCTCTCATGCTGATCCAAAGAGATTTCAGCCTATAAATTCTAACTGGGGCTTGATCAATACTGAGCCACAGAAACTAGAAAAGAAATACCGAAAGAATAAAAAACTACGTTATGAATTTTTAGCTAACAGGGCTCTTCAAACTCTGCCGGTGTAGCTTGGTGTGGTTTCTCCTCTCTTGATGAACTTGTCTCTGACACTGTCATCAAATCGGTTATTAGCGATACTTTCAGTTGTGCGAGTGTAATAGTAGGTTGAAGGGGTGTATAGTGCTTGAACCAAATGTCCCACAGCTTCTGAGAATTCTGGGTTATCACTTGCATGACGCGACTGAACAAAATTGATCAAGTGCGAAGCTATGTTGAGTATGCCGGCTTTAAGTAGGTCTTTGCTGCCATGCATCGTTTTGGCAACAGCACAGACAATACCAGCTGAGTCTCTTAGAAAAGAAAATGCCTCTCTGAGCAAAGGATGTTTTTTCTCTGATATAAACACACCAAGGCCTCCGATAAAATCTAAATTACCTCCGAAAAATTCCAGATGTCGATCAAAACGTGAAAATATTTTTCCTGGATTGGCAATAATCTCTTGCCAGAAATTAAAGTAGTGCTGACTGTGCTCTTGTAAATTAGCCCAGAAGCTTTTTTTATTTTCTATTCTTGGGTTATGAGCAAAATTAATCATAGTAGTACCACTGCTTAGACCTGATGCTAGTAACATGTCTTTGTTGTCAGCAGATACAGTTGCAAGTGGCAAAATTAATTTTGAAATCGAATCAAGTGCGTTATTAGTTTTGAAAGAGAGCATGCTCTTATCACCATAGTTAAAAGCATTAAGAACCTTGGTTGCGATCGTAGAGCTGTAATTGAGTATATGCCTAATCGGCTCAGGCACAATTTTAAATAAGCCACTGATACTGGCTAGGGCATGCAGACCACCAGATGCAAAATACATATTTTTCCAGGCCCAATCAGGTAGTAACGGATCTACAGTATTAGTGTTTGGCTTTTGTGTATTTGTGGCTGTTTCTACTATGGGTTCTTTTTCTCTAAGCTCATCATGCAAAAGAGCTTCAAGTTCAGTTGTTGCATGATCTTGATCTGTTTTACTAGGCTTGGTGTTGTCTATACGTGCTTCTGTGGTCTGGCCTTTGTTAATACCAGTTTGGCTAGTCTTAGTTGTATTTGCGACACTCAAATTTGGAAATTACCTGAATTTGTATCTGTATATATAATTATAACTTTCAAGCAACTTGGGTGTTTTCGCTCGTGGACTTATCTTGCGTAGATTGTCAAGGCGGTCACACTATCCTTAAGGGAGTGTCGCCGAATCCCTTTTTTACCAATGAAATATAAAGATCTGGAATAAATGCACCGGGACTCATCGAAACTCCCATCAAGCAAACCAAAACCATGAATCTTTAAGTCATAGTTATGGTCTATGTTTACTTGATTTTTTTGTATGGGCGTAGTTTCCGCCAAACTTTAACAAATGATCAAATATTAAGACCTTCACTTTCTGTATTAGGTTTGGCGACACGCCCTTAAGCATCAGTTAGATTCCCAGGAAAGTTTCAGTTTCATATCCTCTCTTATGATTTAAAATTGACTCTATGACTGAAACAATGACCAAATTTCGCGTAGAAAAAGATACTATGGGCGAGCTTAATGTTCCTGCTGATAAATATTATGGTGCTCAAACAGCAAGATCTTTGCTGAATTTTAAAATAGGTAAAGATATAATTCCTGTCGAAGTTATAAGAGCCTTTGCTGTTCTTAAAAAAGCAGCAGCTCAAACAAATGCTGAGCTAGGCGTCATGGATCAATCAACTGCTGATTTAATTGCTCAGGCTGCTGATGAAATTATTGATGGTAAGCATGATGATCATTTTCCTTTGGTAGTTTGGCAAACAGGATCTGGCACTCAGTCAAATATGAATGTTAACGAAGTTATAGCAAATAGAGCTATTGAAATTGCTGGAGGCGAACTTGGATCCAAAACTCCTGTTCACCCTAATGATCATGTCAATAAATCTCAATCATCAAATGATACTTTTCCAACTGCAATGCATATAGCTGCAGCAAGCTTTACTCTTACTCGCTTGGTTCCTGCAATTTCAAAGTTACGCGATGCACTCAATGCAAAAAGTGTTGCCTTTGAAAACATTGTCAAAATTGGTCGCACCCATTTGATGGATGCTACTCCTCTGACTTTAGGTCAAGAATTTTCAGGCTATGTTGAACAACTAAATAAAGCACTGAAGCGTGTTGATATTGTTTTACCAGATTTGATGGAACTAGCTTTGGGTGGTACTGCAGTAGGTACAGGTCTTAATAGTCCAGATGGTTTTGCTGAGAAAGTTGCTGAAAAAATTTCTGAAATCTCTGGATTTAAATTTGAATCAGCACCCAATAAATTTGAATCACTTGCAGCTCACGATGCAGTTGTAATGGCTCATGGATCTTTAAAGACTATCGCTTGCTCTTTGATGAAAATTGCAAATGATATTCGTTTACTGGGTTCAGGACCGCGATGTGGTATTGGTGAGATCAATTTACCAGCCAATGAACCAGGTTCATCAATTATGCCAGGTAAGGTTAATCCAACTCAGTGTGAAGCTATGACTATGGTATGCGCGCAAGTTATTGGTAATGATGTCGCTGTCAATATTGGAGGTGCAACAGGTCACTTTGAGCTTAATGTTTTCAAGCCAATGATGATTTTTAACTACTTAAACTCTGCTCGTTTGCTTGCTGATGCTTGTGAAAGTTTTACTGAAAAATGTGTTATCGGCATTGAAGCTAATGAAGAAAACTGCAAAAAGAATTTAGAAAATTCTTTGATGCTGGTGACAGCACTTAACACCCATATTGGCTACGACAATGCAGCTAAAATTGCAAAGAATGCCCACGAAAAAGGACTAACTTTAAGAGAGTCTGCCCTTGAGCTTGCTTTAGTGACTAACGAAGAGTTTGATCAGTGGGTTAGACCGGAGCAAATGATTGGACCAATCCAATGAGATTAAACCAGTTCAGGCTAGATGTTGCTTATAAATTTGAGGATGCTAGAGCGCAGCAGGTGCTGGCAAATTTAAACGCTCTTGCAATATCTTCTCAGATTCAGTCTTTGCATATAGTTAATTCATACAGTTTTGAGACAAGCGCAGATTTGGCAAACTTAAAATCTGGAGCTAGTTTGCTTATTGACCCTGTCAAAGAGATTTTTGCCGACTTTGCTCAGCTTGATTTTGACCATGTGCTTGAGATTGGTTTCTTGCCTGGAGTTACTGATAATGTTGGTGCAACTACTAGTGAGCTTTTTTGTGAAGCACTAAATATCACTGAAGACTTGAAGGTTTATAGCTCAAGGCTTTTTCTTTTGGAAGCTAGCCTCAATGACAGTGATTTAGAGTTGATTGCCTCTACTTTGCATAACCCTTTGATCGAAACTTGTCAGTTCATTAAAGCAACTGAGCATTTTGAGCCGGCTCCTCATATCCCTAAAGTTAGTTTGCAGCATAATTTAGAAATCCAAAAAATCAATCTTGATCTAGATGATACTGAGCTTGCAAAGCTAGGTAAAGAAGGCATTCTAGATTTTGACGGAACTAGGCGTGGTCCTCTAGCTTTAGAGCTTGATTACATGAAAGCTATCCAAGCTCACTTTCAGTCTTTAGGACGTCAAGCAACAGATTTGGAGCTTGAGTCTATTGCACAAACCTGGTCAGAACATTGTAAGCATACTATTTTTGCTGATCCTATTGATGATCTGAAAGAGGGTTTATACAAGGGATATATTAAAGCTGCAACTAATCAAATTAGAAAAGATAAAGCTGATAAAGATTTTTGTGAGTCTGTTTTTACTGATAATTCTGGAGCTATAGTTTTTGATGACGACTATTTAATCACGCATAAAGTTGAAACTCATAATAGTCCTTCAGCTCTTGATCCCTTTGGTGGTGCTATTACTGGCATAGTTGGTGTTAATCGTGATGCTATTGGTTGTGGTATGGGGGCAAAGCCTATTGCAAATCTTTATGGTTTTTGTTTTGCTGATCCTCAAGATCAAGATCCAATTTACCGTGATAAAAACTTAGAGCAAAAAATGCTTTCTCCTAAAAGAATCATGGAAGGTGTTATAGATGGAGTTAAAGTAGGCGGTAATTGCTCTGGTATTCCTACAGTGCATGGTTTTAGTTATTTCGATAAAAGCTATAAAGGTAAGCCTTTGGTTTTTGTTGGCACTTTGGGTTTAATGCCACGCCTTATTAAAGCTAAGTCTAGTTGTCACAAGCAAGCTCAACCTGGAGATTATATTGTAGTTCTAGGTGGCAAGGTTGGTTTAGATGGTATTCATGGTGCTACTTTTTCTTCTGTAACTATGGACTCAGGTAGCCCTGCAACAGCTGTGCAGATTGGTGACCCGATAACTCAAAAAAAGCTTAGCGATGCCATTATCAAAGAAGCTCGCGACCGTGGACTATACACTAGTATCACTGATAATGGAGCTGGTGGGATCTCTTGCTCGGTTGCTGAAATGGCAAGAGAGTGTGGTGGTTGCTATGTTGATTTAGAAAAAGTGCCACTGAAATATCCTGGTATGCAAGCTTGGCAGATATGGATCAGCGAATCTCAAGAGAGGATGACTATGGCAGTGCCTCCTGAAAACTGGTCTGAACTTGAAGCTTTGATGAAGTCACGTGGTGTTGAAGCCACTGTTATTGGTCATTTTACTGATAGTGGTAAATGCGAAGTTAAATTTAACGGTGCTACAGCAATGGATTTGGAGCTTGAGTTTTTGCACGATGGTTTACCTAAAAGACACTTAAAAACCATTAAACCAAGTGCAGCTTGGTTGTTAGAAAATACTGAAACTAACCAGGAAAAACCAGCTGCACACAATTTCAATGAAAGAGTTTTGGCTGAGCTTGCACATCTCAATCATTGCAGTAAAGAATTTATTTCCCAGCAATACGATCATGAAGTGCAGGCTTTGTCGCTGATTAAACCTCTTCAAGGCAAAGCTCGTGTTAATGGTGATACTGCAGCTATCAAACCAGTACGAAATTCTAATAAGGCAGCTATTATAAGCTATGGTCTTTGTCCTGAATACTCAAATCTTGACTCTTACTTTATGGCAGCAAAAGCAATCGATCAAGCTGTTTGTGCTGCAGTTGCAACAGGTGCTGACCCTGATAAAATTGCCATACTTGATAATTTTTGTTGGTGTAGTTCAAATGAGCCTGAGAGACTTTATCAGCTCAAAGAAGCAGCGCGTGCTTGCCACGACTATGCCATTGCTTACGGGACTCCTTTTATATCTGGTAAAGATAGTATGTTTAATGATTTCCGTGGCTATGATGCTAAAGCCGAGCAGCTAAAAATTTCTGCCTTACCTACTCTATTGATTTCTGCATTAGCTGTTATAGATGACTACTCAAAAACCTTGAGTCTTGAAGCTAAGTTCTCTGGAGATTTGATCTATATGCTTAACGCTCAGGGTAAAGCTGAGCCGAATATTGATGCTGCAGCCAACTTGAATTTTTACAAGCAGTTTTATCAGGCTTGCCAAAATACCCTTATGGCATCCTCCGTGTCTCTTGCCAGCAATAGTTTGGTATTAGCATTGATGAAAAAAGCTATCGCTTCAGGTTTAGGCTTTGAGATCAACTCTAGTGAGGAAAAGCTTTTTGCTCAGAGACCAGGGGCTATTTTAGTTACTGTGGATGCAGAGAAAAAAGAGCTTTTTGAGAAACATTTTGCTGCCAGCTTTGACTATCTGGGTAGCTTTAATGAAACTACAATTGCAAAATTTAATAATGAAGAAATTGATTTAACTAAAGCGACACAAGCTTACAGACTACCCTTTAGTGAGTATTTGAAAAATAACAATAAGGAATTTAGTCATGCCTATTAAAGCTTTGATATTTTCTGGTTATGGCATTAACTGTGAAGAAGAAACCAAGTACGCTTTTGAGCTTGCTGGAATTCAAGCGGATATTGTTCATATCAATGACTTGATTGCAAGCCGATCTAAGCTTCAGGATTACCAAATCATGTCTTTCCCTGGCGGTTTTTCTTATGGTGATGACATGGGTTCAGGTAAAGCTTACGCTCACAAGCTGAAAAACAACTTGATGGATGAAATCCAGGCCTTTATTGCAAGAGATACCCTTACTATCGGTATTTGTAATGGCTTTCAGATTTTAACTCAATTAGGTTTAGTTCAAGGCGCTCTTACTCATAATGATAGTGCTCAGTTTATTTGTCGCTGGGTTGATTTAAAAGTTGAGTCTAAAAGTCCTTGGCTTGAAGCTATAGATACTATAAGTCTGCCTATTGCTCATGGTGAAGGAAAATATATAAAAGATAGTGATGTTGATATTGCTTTGAAATATATTGATGGAGATATTTCAGAATATGCAGCAAACCCTAATGGATCTGAGGATGATATTGCTGCAGTATTAGCTCAAGAAGGTAGGATTTTGGCAATGATGCCTCATCCAGAACGAGCAGTTGATTTTAGTCATTTGCCAAATTGGCTTAATTTGAAAGAGTCTCTGTTACGTCGTGGTGAAGCATTGCCCGAGCGAGGTCCAGGACAGAAAATTTTTGACAATGCTTTTGCTTATTTCAGTTGAAAAATTCTTTAAGGCTTTGAGACTTTAATCTCAGGTAAAATCTAAATGATGGATAAGTTGAAAGAAAAATGTGCTGTTTTTGGAGTTTATGGTGATGAACTAGAAGTCAGCAGGTTGTCTTTTTATGGTTTGTTTGCTTTGCAGCACCGCGGGCAAGAGGCCTCTGGAATGGCTGCAAGTGATGGTAATGAAATTAAGTTTCATAAGGACTTGGGCTTGGTGACTCATGTCTATTCTGAAGATGACATCCTAAATTTAAAAGGTCATATTGCTATTGGTCATAACCTTTACTCCAATACTAAACATGCTGATAGTAATCATGCTCAGCCTGTAATTAGACGCAGTAGACGCAAGCGTACTGATATAAATTTTGCTCTTGTTCATAACGGTAATATTCCATCGCTCACTGCTTTGCAAGAATTTTTGGATGATAAAGGAATCGAATTTGCTTTTTTGAATGATTCTGAATTAATGGCAACAGCAATTAATTGCTATGTCAACGAAGGATATAGCTTAGTAGATGCAGTAAAAGCGGCTTTCCCACTTTTCACAGGTGCTTTCTCCTTATTAATAATGGACAATGAGAACTTGATTGCTGTAAGGGATCAATACGGTGTTAGACCTTTATCGCTGGCAACTATTGGTGATGATTCTTATGTACTGGCTTCAGAAACTTGCGCGTTTCAGACCACTGGTGCTGAATTTTTGAGAGAGATTGAGCCTGGAGAAATGGTTGTAATCAATAAACAAGGTCTGCAGTCTTATCAATTAGCAGAGCCAAAACTGAAGCTTGATATTTTTGAATTTGTTTATTTCTCAAGACACGATAGTGTCATGCTGGGCAAGTCTGTATACGAGTTCAGAAAAAATACTGGAATCAAACTTGCACAAGAGCGTCCCTTGGATGTAGATATGATAGTGCCAGTTTTGGATACAGGTGCACCAGCAGCTTTAGGCTATTCTCAAGTTACAGGTATACCTGTAGAGCTTGCACTTGTAAAAAATCGTTATATTCACCGTACTTTCATCCAACCAAATCAAAGAATTAGGGATCTTGGTGTCAAGCTCAAACTCAATGCTATTGGAGCTTTGCTCAAAGGAAAGAAAGTTGCCTTGGTTGACGATTCAATCGTTAGAGGTACCACATCTAAGCAAATTATCAAAGCACTATTTGACGCTGGTGCTGTAGAAGTACATATGCTAGTTAGCTCTCCACCAGTAAAATATCCAGATTTTTATGGTATCGATACACCAAAGCAAGACAAATTAATCGCTTCAAAAATGAATGTAGATGATATCTGCAAGCACTTGGCTGCAAGCTCTTTACATTATTTATCTCTTGAAGCTTTGCTGGCATCAACAGATTTGCCTCCAGAGAATTTTAGTACTGCCTGTTTTACAGGTGACTATCCTATTGATCTCAAAGAAAGGAAAGAAGAAGTTTCTTATTCACTTTAATGTCAGAGCCGTTAAGACTTGCATTGTTATTTTCTGGTGGTGGTTCTACTGCTTCTGCCATTATTACTAGATTTAAAAACTCAGAGAAAGTATTGCCTGTCTGTGCTATTGCAAGTAAAGCGAGTGCTGGTCTGCAAAATTTGATAGATGCTGGGATGCAGGAGCATGATATCAAGGTGATCTCTCCAAAGAGTTTTGCTTGTCCTGAAGATTTTGGTAAGGC
>CAWUIS010000055.1:0-9300 GCA_963922625.1 uncultured Candidatus Melainabacteria bacterium
CTCCAAGTCCAGGAATAAGGTCTTCAAAACCTAGAGTGATGAGACCAGGAAATGGTCTAGAAAGTTCTCAAGGGGCTAGTATTAGTCCAGGTGGTGGTACCGGTAATAATACTTCCCAAGTGACCACACAACCAGCAGGAAAGATACCGCTAAGAACAACAGCAGGAGAAGAGGATGGAAGACGAAGAGAAAATCCAACTGTACAAAATCATGGAGCAGTGGATGAAAAACAAATCAGTGAAACTCCTACAAACGATGAGCCAATCACAGTATCAGATGTAACAGGTGTCACATACACATTTAAATAGACTTAAAAAGAAGCAGTCTGTATAGTTATAATTTTGTTGTTAAGCGTTCAGGGTTTTCTTTAAGATCAGCAACTCGCTTTTTAAGCTGAGCTAAATTATATTCAGCTTTATCTAAATCACCTTGATTAAAGCGTAATACGGTATACTTCAAGCCAAGCTGAACAATTGCATCATGAGTCCAGGCAAGTAGATTTTTAAGAAATTCTGAGTTTTCTTCAATGTGTCCACCGTCAACAAGTGTCTTAATATTTTTTAAATGTGGGTCATCACTCGAAGATCCATCATCCAATGACACCTTCTCAACCTCACCGCCTTCAGGAGGAATAGCTTGTGTATAATTTGGGAAGGCTACTAAACTTTCAGGTTTAGCGTGAATCGCAGCACCTGGTGGTGCTTTTTTAGCTGGGAGTGGAGGTGGAGGAGTGTTTGCATCGGGTAGAATTTTAGTTGGAGTATTAGCAGCAGCAGGATTGATACCTAGTAAAGTTCCCGCTGCTAATGCTCGTGCCGTATTACTAACATTAACCATAAATCCTCCATTATGTTCAATAGTTACTTAGCCTAGAAATTTACAAAGAACTAACAAACAAGAAAATTATAAATGTTTCTAAAAGTATTTTGCTTGTTAATTATAGAAACATGAAAATATTTTGAAATCTTAACTAAAAAAGTCAACTATAGCAACGAATCTTAAAATTACATTAGCAATAATTAATTAACAATAGGAGTTTATACGTAAGTGTATTTGACTCGATATTTACCGCTCTAATGACCTTGCTGAAAGGGTTTGCCCTCGAGCTCTGACTTAGCTTGAAGCATTCTCAATCAGTCCACAAATTTTTGCTTCTTTGAATTGGCCCTCTAATTCTTTGCTGGCTTCGACAATATACTTATTAAGCTCTTTTTCAAGTTTTTGGAGATCTTGGATTTGTTTTTGGAGAGTCTGCACTTTCTCTTGAGCAAATTTTCTCACCATAGGGCATGGTGATTTGCCTTGCTTACGCTCATTTAAAATCGATTTGATCTCATTTAGACTAAAACCTAGATACTGTGATTTTTTTATAAATTTGACTAAAGCGATATCGCTGTCTTTATAAAAGCGGTATTTTGAATCATTCTTGAACTGGGCTTGCACCAAGTCCAGTTCTTCGTAATATCTCAAAGCACTGATAGCGACGCCCGTTGCTTTGGATACTTCTCCGATTTTTAGTAGCTTTGTTTCAGGAATTTCCATAAAATTTTAAATGGGCTTAGTTTTTGCCCATAAGCCTTGACTCTCAAGTTAGGTTTAGGGTTTATATTAACATTCTAAGAGCTTATTGAGAAAGTTCAAGAACAATGAAAAACTTTTGTTACATAGCTATCCTAATCTTTGCTTTGAGCATGCCAGCATACTCAAGACCGGTTTCTTATGCTGGCGGCTATACCTGGATGCAAAGACATAACAATATTTATGACTCTACGCATATACACTACTCTCCAAGCTCAAAATACTCCTTAGGTTATAAATTTGAATATTTCAGAGATGATCCTAGCTACGCTCATAGCTTGCAGCTCAATAATTTGCTTTTCAGGAAAAATGCCAAAAATTACCAAGCTAATATTTACCTAAGATCCGGGCTCGGTTTGATACACGAACGCACAAGGCTAGCACCACTGATGTTTTCTGGGCTTGCTATGGATTGGGAAAGCCGGAGACTCTATGCTGCTTATGCCAATAGGTTTTTATGGGGCGGTGATGTTTTTAATATGATCAACAATTCTTGGAGAGTTGGTTTTGCTCTCTATGAAGGTGATTACGGGGATATACACACTTGGTTTATGCTGCAGTTTGATCATAACCCTATCAACGATAAAGAATTTATTCTGACCCCACTTATCAGGTTTTTCAAGGGAAGTTATTTACTTGAGCTGGGTTACAGCTTTAGTGAGGACGATAGTATTTTTGCAAATTTCATATGGAGGTTATAAATGAAAAAATTACTCTTAGTATTAGTCACCTTAATCATTAGCTCTGTTTCTTATGCCAGGGAGGCTTCTTTGTCTATCAAAAGAAGCCCTGGGCAAATCAATGTTGAGCTGCTTGGTATTGTTTGTGATTTTTGTGCTCGGGCACTAGAAAAAGTATTTGAAAAACAAAGTGAAGTAGAAAAAATTTCTGTTGATCTTGATAGTTCAATGATTTTTGTTTATTTGAAAAAAGGGCAGAGTATTTCTGATGAGAAGCTCAATAAACTAATTGAAGATGCCGGCTATCAAATTAAGCAAGATTTATAGGTTATAAGATTCTCCTTTAGTTTTTGAAGTTTTAGCCGATACAGAGATTACAGCTCGGTATCATGATCAACTTTCAAGCTAATGTAAGTTTTTCTATTGGAAGCCAAACTGCTCCTGCGCTCAATAAAGCAAATGGCAGCAATAATTCCAAACCAAGATCTGCAGCAAAGAAAAGCTCTGCCATTGATGCTGAAATAGCCAAACCAAAGACCAAAAAGATCTTTGTTGGAGCAGATGACATTATTGAACCAGAATCTGTTAAACGCCAAGCTCCTCGCTATGGACGAGAAGCAGCTCCAGCACCTTTAATGATAGATGTAACAGCTTAGTCTTAGGCGACACACCCTATAAGCGCTGGTTTTTCATGCGTATAGTTAAATTAGACCTGTCTTTAAAGCGTCTTCGTATTCTGCGTCTTTCTTTTGCCGGAATTTTACAACGGCGCAGATCTAAAAGCTCTAAGCTCTCAGGTATGTTTTCCAAGGAGTCTATATCGCTGATATTTGTGAATCTGAAGCTTAGTTCTTTAAGGCGTGGTGGTAAGTTTATTGTTGCTAGGTCTGATGAGTTTAGAGGGATGAAGTCAATATCTAATACTTCTAAATTTGAATGCAATGACAAAGTAGAAAAATCAAAACTACTGTTGATGCCTCCAATTTCTAAGTTTCTTATACTATCGGGTATAAGGACTTGCTCATAATCATCAAATTTATTCCCACCTATGAAAAGAGTCTGAATCGATGTTTGCAATAAATTGCCATTAAAACTTTTAAATTCATTTCCTCCAATACTTAATAATTCCAAATTCTTATTAAAGTTGAATCCATTTAGAGAATCAATACCAATATTAACTAGAAAAAGTTGCTCTAGATTCCTCGGCAAACTGTCTGAATTTATTGATTCAATAGGGTTGAAAGACAATCCTAGCAAAGTTAAATTGTCAGTAAAAATCACTCCATTAAGTGTAGAGATACTGTTATTGTCCAGTCTTAATTCTTTAACTGTTGATGGTAAGTCCAATGGACTAAGATCTGAGATTTGATTAAAAGATAAATCGACTTTTCTAATGCCAGCTTTAATATTGACCTCGCTCAAATCTGAGATTCTTTTTCTGGAGAGGTCTTGGACTTTTTTCATGGCATAGCCTGCGGGCATAGAAAAAAGCAAAAAGAGCAAAAGAAAAACTTGCATACTCTGTATTTTATGCCTGCTTTTGGTTTTTGATGTGATTGCCATCAGCGTTTTTTCTTCTTGTTCTTTTTTTTCTTTTTCTTATTAGGTGGCGGTGCTGCTGGAGGCTCAGGGCTAGCTGGCGGCACGGCAGGATTTGGCTTGATATAAATCCTTGGTGGGGCTGTTACTTGGTTGACCCGGGTGACTTGTGCCGGTGCTGGGTTTGAATTATTGGCGCCATTTTTTAGGTACTGGTTGTAATCAGTTCTTTTGTTTTCGTATTCTTCTCGCCTAATTTCTATCAAGCCTTGCTTTCTTTGTATGATGTCATTATCTAGTTTTCGGTAGTTTTGCTGTTCATTATCCAAGTACTCCCACTTATCAACCTTAGCCTCAAGTAAATCCCCGAGAGCTAAGCTCATGTCCTCATATTTGCGCTGTAATTGGCTATCATCTGCAGTAATGGGTTCAATAGAAAAATGCTCCTGCAAAAAATCTAAGCGAGCCAAACGCCCCAAGCTAGCATAATTAAGCTCAGAAAAAATTTGTGCGCTGTAAGTGTTTTCGTCTTGATTAAAGTCACGCAGTACAGACTCGCGCCAGTCACGGTTTTTCATGTTGATGTTAAATGCCATCTCACGCTCCAAGTCTTTTTGGATATTGATCAGCGCTTGATTTGCATCACTAAAGTTTTTGCCAGGAAACAAATCAGCAGTGGAAAAGCTTTGGGCGACTTTAGCGCCATGCTCAAAACTACCAGCTGGGAGTTGGAATTTTTTGATATCAAAGCATTGTTTGTGGGTGCAAGCAGCAGCTTCAATATCAGCCAGAGTCAAGACACGCAGTAAGTTACCAGAATTTTTATCGTAAATTCTAAAGCTAGCAAAATCAGCTATCTCAGCTTCATGCTCGTGCACCCCATGTTTTTGTAAGCCCACCACCACCATGCCGGGCTCCAATAAAAAACCATCCACTAAGCGCGCTTCGTGCACGATGCTGTACCTTGCCTTACCTCGAGGGCTAATATCCAAAGCGCTTACTTGCTCCTGATAAAGCCCAGTGCTGTTTGGGGCTTCAGGGTAGGAGTACATAGTGGCAGAGTGGGTGAAGTTGATGTTTTGCCAGTTGATTCTTTGCTGAGATGGCACCGTTAAAGAGTTACCGGGAGCAGGGATTTCTCCAATAGCTACTCTAATAAAGCCTGTAGAGTCAGTAAAATATGAGCTATAACCGCCTTCTTTAGGGTTGAAAACCCGGATTGGATTTTCTGCATTGATCTCACCTGCTTCACGGTAAATCCGGCGAGTATTGCCATCAATAGTGGAGTATTGGTAGGCAAGTCTTATAGTCTCCACACTAGGAGCTGCTGGCTCTGCTGTTGTTGGGGCTGGATTTCCTGGCTGGGTGGTCACTGGAGCGGTACTAGGTAGGCTCGGGTTTTGCTCCGGAATTAGCGGATCTGGCAGTGCTGGTTGATGGTTAGAGCTTAGCTCGATTCGGATTTGGGCTGCTGCAAATCTCTTGATTTCTTGGATTTTTGGTTCAAATTGAGCCTGAACAGGCAAAAAAGCTATAAAGAATAATAAAAACAAGATCTCCCCTCCTTGTGTTATTGCTCACAATACTAAGGGAAAATCACCAAAAAATCTATTAAATTTGTTTAAGCGCGGCAGCAGCAGGTATATACACTTTGCTACAATTGGTATTACCTAATTTAATACTAAATTAGGATTTTTGTACATATCTTCAGCTCAAGTCAAATTGGGCGGAAGTATGTATTACGTAAAAGATGGCCGCAGTAAACCCAAATCTGCCTGAATTACCGCAGGGGCAAGAAACCCAAGCGCAACTCGCTAATGCAATCAAATCATTAGCGGAGAATGCTGGCCGTGAAGAACTTGCACAAGGAAGCAATAGCCAGGCAGAAGCGCCAAAACTTCCAGACCCAAATGTGAGTCCTCAAGATCTAGCTAAACCTAAAAGCCTCATCGAAAGAATCCCAAGTTTACAGGGAGTAGTTAGAGACAGTTTTGTTTTGCCTGAATTAGCTGCAGCACTTGCCTCGGTGGGCTCTTCTTTTGCATCTCAGGCAGATGATATTCATAGGACCAATAGTAGTATCCAAGACAAGCAAGCTGGAACTATGCTGAGCTTTGCTGCTGACTTTTTACAGACACTGACAGCACCATTAAGGTGGCTCAATGAAAGAAGTAACAAAACAACAATAAGAGATCCATACGATGAGCGCAAGCAAAACACCAATGTCAAAGATATCTTTAGGGCAAATACTCCTGGGAGAATCTTGCAAAAACTTTCTCATCATCAAGTTGTCAAACAATTTATAAGCTTACTTTTCAACTTCAGAAGGATTAGATTCAACTTTAGTCCAGATAGCTTCAAAGTACCTTCCGGAAAAGGAAAGCGGGATGCCAAAAGAGCTAAGCCGTCGACCACCATAGCTTTAAGATGGCTAGATACATTAATGCAACCAGCTAGACTGGCAGCAACGCTTTTTGGAACGGTTACAACATTGCCTTCTCAGATGCTGAGTTTTGTTGCTGCTTTCACTGGTAATCAAAAAGGTTTTGACACCTCCCAGTATTTCAAAAAGCTCACTAGTGTTTTCACGCCACTTATTGCAAACCTTAGCTCTCTATACAGCACCAGTAGAGCCTTTACCGAATCTGCTACCGGAAATAAATATCCTCTTAAAGTTACTTTTGCGAAGTATCATATTTCATACTCTAATATCATCCAAGGCTTGCTCAGCTCTGTCATTGCTATACCGCATCTTATGGGTGTGGTTCATAAATTTAGCGAGAACTTCACCGAAGTAAATGATAATCACGATCCAGATGATCCATTGTCAACAGTTCCTAAGTATAAATTCACAGACAAGCTTGCTGATCTTTGTGAAGATATGGGGGCGACATTTAAGAATATAGTCCCAGGCTTTGATCCGCTTGCGATGAAAGAAACCACTAGAAAACATTTTGATAAATATATCGAAGACTACAAAAAAATCAGCTATCAATTCACCAAAGGTTTATTCAGTAAGAGATGGTTTATTGGTCGAATGTTGAATGGATACAGCCCTTATGATGACAACAGTACTAACTACGATGATTCTATGCAAAGCTCTAGGAACCCAGATCAGCAGTACATCTTAGGCTATTTTAAAAAGTCAACATTGTACAAGGATTTCTTCGAGCTCTTGCATCCAATTCAATCGATGCTCATGGTCTTGCCAAATGCATTTACAAGACTCAAAGATGTTTATATCAGAGATAACGCTATTGTTCCTATAAGATTTTTAGACAAAGCTCTTGGAGCATCTTCAGTATTACTGTCGCTACCAAGTTACCTCAGCTATATTGCTCAGACAAGACTACCGCAAGTTATTCTTAAAGTCTTTGAATTAAAAACTAGAAAAGATGCCCAAAAAGAATTTAGAGGCGAGATCAGTAAAGCAGAAACTTACAAAGAGTACAAGAAGTTTATTCAACAACTAAAAGACTCTGATATACCGCTGACAACTAGCATTGCAAATTGTCTTGAAAGCTTAGGTGTGAGCAATAACGATTTGATTTTCCGTGAGGACATGCTAGAGAAATACCAAAAACTTGATGATGAAGCTCAACTCCAAGAGCCAAATGTTAAAGCTTCTGAACTTATCAGTAGTATTAGAATCGGTATTAGAAGCTTGCTCACCGGACCGCTTGGTAAAGTTCTAATTGCCGGAAGAGATGAAGATGGATTAACTGCTCAAGAACACCAGAGTATGAATATCTACAAAATGCTTGAGACACCAGCTGGCTTCGTTAAAGGCTTGCCTATAATTGGTAGCTTCTTGGGTCCAATTGCTGATGCTGCAAGAAACTTCTACTATGTGCCACCAAATCCTGACTGGGAGCAGCTAGAAAATACTTAAGCAACAAGTCCTTGTGCAAGTAAAGCTGCGCCAATAATACCGGAGTGATTGCCAAGCTTACCCTCAGAAATATTAACCTTGCCTTTGATAGCATCAATCATTTGCATGTCGGTATCTTGATTGAGCTTTTTATAATCAATAAACTTGGCCATGCCGCCACTGACTACTATTGCCTGCGGATCAAAGCAATGAATGATACTATTCATGCCTAGTGCCAAGTAATAATGCCAGCTCTCAAAAACTTCTACTGCCTTGGCATCACCTCTTTGGTATAAGTCCAGTACTTGATGGCTATCAATTTTTTCATCAGCAAAAATTTTCCTTGCAATATTTTTCAGACCAGTACCCGATGCGTAAGCTTCCCAGCATCCCAAAGCACCACAAGTACACAGAAAAGCTTGTTTGTCATCTGTGATTTTCATATGACCAATTTCTACTCCAGCAAAATTTGCTCCTCTCCAAATTTGGTTTTTATAAACCAAGCCACCACCAATACCAGTACCAACAATCACTAAAAGCAAAGGTTCTGAGGCTTTAGCCGCGCCTAGCTTGTATTCAGCAAAAGCAGCGCAGTTGGCATCGTTTTCAACAATCACTGGTAGTCCCAGGCTCGCTTCAAGGCTTGATTTTACAGGAGTAGATTTCCAGCCTTGTATATTGCCGCAGCTACCAAGCATAGTGCCGTAATCATCAACAACACCAGCTGTTGAAACACCAACTGCCTCAATTTCAAATTTAGCTTTAAGCTCCTGAACCATATCTAGCATCATCTGCAAAACCAGCTCTGGGTTATTCTGTGGGGTATCTTTTTTGATAAGTACTGAGTCATCTAGCTCATGACCTACTAAGGGTGCAGCTGCAATTTTAGTGCCGCCAATATCAATACCCACAGTAGTAATTTTGTGATTTAACATCCAGAATTTATTATAAGGTTTGTTGCCAAATCCCGATCTCTGTCAACACTCGTCGGTGAAAAAGTTCCACTTATTAATAAAAATTAATCAAATACCACTAGACAGAATAAAGTTCCCGGTTAATACTCAGTATTAAGGTTTCCTTTAACTTTGGAGGCTTGACCGAAAGGAGAACTCAAAATGGATAACTTTAACGTTGAACAATCTAAGCCCATCTCTTCAAAATCAAAAAGAGAAGAGCTGATAAAGCAAATTGAATCGCTACAAAATTTCTACTGCGACCTAGGTTTTGATAGCGATAGCATCAGGACAATTTTTTCGCTGACACTATCCTACTTAAGAGGCAGGGTCAATAAGCTACTGGTTAAATCTTTTTTTGAGATACTCATCACGCAAAACAAGCTAGTCAGCGATAGGGAGTTTAATATACTAAATTGTTTTGAAGAGTTGATCGAGAACATGGAAAACCACAACAGTGCTGAAGTGCATAGCCTTGGTGATCTGAGCAATAAAAAAACAACACAGCTCAACTTGCCATTAAAAGACGTAGCATAAAGATCAAATCAAACGTTTAAGCTAGCACTGATTTTGAGCTTGATTTTAAGTCATCACAAGCTTGCTGGATTCTTTGAGCCATAGCCTGCTCTGATTTTTTTAGGTAAGCGCGCGGATCATAGACTTTTTTGTTACCGACTTC
>CAWUIS010000056.1:0-9152 GCA_963922625.1 uncultured Candidatus Melainabacteria bacterium
ATTACCAAAGCTGATCCTAGACTAAAAGACCTTCTGGAACAACTTGATGCTTATGGTTTAAATGAACCCATCGATTTAGAACAATTTACCGAGCTAGTTTCTAGCCACGTCTCTTTAATAGAAAAAATCCTGACTGGTGATTTGGTAGTACCAAGCTTTGATAAATTCGCAGAAAAAATTGAGAAAATTTATCTAAGCACCAAAGAGAATAAAGCTGGAGCAGTAGCCTCTTACATTCCTCAACTCAGCAGAGTTGAACCCGATAAATACGGAGTATCAATATGTACTATTGATGGTCAACGCTTGAACCTTGGTGATTGTGATGATTATTTTTGTGTTCAATCAACTTGTAAGCCCGTTAATTATTGTGTCGCTCTTGAATTACACGGTGAAGACAAAGTGCATTCTCATGTTGGCAGAGAACCTAGCGGGAAAAGTTTCAATGAGCTTGCTCTAAACCGTCACAACCTGCCGCACAACCCTCTTATTAATTCTGGTGCAATCATGTGCTCATCATTAATTCACTCTGATAAAAGTCTTGCAGATAGATTTGATTACGTTATTAAAACTTGGGGCAAGCTTGCAGGTAACGCCCATATTGGTTTTAATAATTCGGTTTATCATTCTGAAAAAGAAACTTCAGACAGAAATTTTGCCTTAGCGCATTATATGAGAGAAGTAGGAGCCTTTCCCGAGAAGACTTCTATTAGAGATACTCTCGATTTTTATTTTCAAAGCTGCTCTATTGAGGTCAATGCAAAGAATATGGCGTCTATTGCAGCAAGTTTTGCTAATGCTGGCACCAACCCTCTTACTGGCGAGAAGATTTTTTCATCTGACGCTGTCAAAGACTGCCTCTCTTTGATGTCATCTTGTGGCATGTATGATTTTTCTGGTGAATTTGCTTTTAGTGTCGGCATTCCTGCTAAGTCTGGTGTTTCAGGTGTCTTGCTGATTGTCATTCCAAACCTGATGGGTATTGCTTTATGGTCGCCGCGTATCGACGAGATGGGTAATAGTGTCAGAGGTGTTGAGTTTTGCAAGGAGCTGGTTAAAACCTTTAATTTTCATAATTACGATAGTTTGGTGCAATCAAATAAAATGGACCCTCGCAAGGATATTTACCACTCTCAGGTAAACCCAATTTTTCAGCTTATTTGGGCAGCAAGCCAAGGTGACATGGACGAGATACAAAAATTTGCGGCACGTGGTTTTGATTTGAATCTTTCTGACTACGATGGTAGGACAGCCTTACATTTAGCTGCTGCTGAAGGTTGTTATGAGGTTGTTAAATTTTTACTAGAGAAAAATGTCGAACAAAACCCAAGAGATCGTTGGGGCAATACTCCTCTTGATGATGCTAGAAAAGCAGGACACAAAGAAGTAGAAGATTTGTTTATGACAAGATCACAAGCGAGCTCTCAGGTCCTGAGTCAACAACTATAAATTTTGTCTCAAATCTCGCATCTCGACAGCGAAGCTATCGAGTTTTAATTGCTCGATTTGTCATTTTCTTCGAAAATGAACCGACAAAATGTGTTCTCTCTCGCTTCATCCAAGGAGTAAACTCCTTGGTTTTCAGCTACGTTCGAATAAATTCACTTAGCGGGCTTTCCATAGACTTAATTACAAATAAATTAATTTGAAAGCATTGTATTTCAAAGCAGTCTAAGCTTATACCAAGACGGGAATACGCTGATGGAAACATTAATACCCCAGTATCAACCTATTGCTTTTCCAGCACCTCTTTGGTTACTACAGCTACTTTTAGTTTTAGGATTTTTCTTGCATGTCATACCAATGAATATCTCACTGGTGGGTGGTCTTTTTTCTTGGCTCTTTATTAAACTTGGCAAAAATGATGACTCTAGTTACTTCACTCGTACTGGACAAACTTTAGCTGGTTCTTTACCAGTGTTTTTGTCTTTTGCTATCACTCAAGGCATAGTACCTCTATTGTTTTTGCAGCTAATTTATGGTCCGCTTTATTATAGTTCTTCGATTTTAATGGGAGTGCCTTGGCTCTCAGTCATTTTTATTCTTTTAGTTGCTTATTACCTCTTGTATATCTATAAAATTCGCAGAGACAAGATGGGTAAAATCAATCCGATTATTTTAGTCATAGCTTCATTGATGTTTTTTGTTATCGCTGCAATTTTCACATCTAATATGACACTGATGCTTGACCCTGAAAAATGGCAAACTATGCTTGACCAAACAGGTCTGCATTTCCACTGGGATTGGGGACTCGTACCAAGATACTTGCACTTTACAGTGTCTGCTTTTGCCATTACTGGTCTTGCCATTGCTGCTTACGGTATTTATTTCTACAAAAAAGAACAAGTCTATGGCAAATGGTTAATTCAAACTGGCTCTACTTGGTATGTAGCTGTGACTTTGCTTCAGCTCTTTATTGGTTCGTGGTTTTTGATGTCTCTTGGACGCGAGCAAATGCTGCTTTACATGGGACAAGATAGTCTGGGCACAGCTGCCTTTGCATTATCGATACTGTTTATGGTGATATCCTTGATGACTGGCTTTTGGGCAATGTCTAAAGGCTCTGTCCTTGCATACTGGCTCACCGCGATCACGGCTTCTCTAACTGTCTTGGGTATGGTTGTGATGCGTCACGTTTTGAGACATTTTGCAACTATTGATTTTATTAACCCGGCTTTAGTTGATGTGAAGATGCAGTGGGATTTGTTTATTGCTTTTGCTATTTTGGCATTGGGTTTAATCATCTATTTAATTTGGCTATCAAGATTGATTTGGTCAGCTTATCAAAACCCAGAGGAGGCTGTATAAAATGGAAGCGTTATCAAGATCACAGTTTGTAAAACTAATACTAGGTTTTTTTGCTGCATTATGGGCTGCAATGGCGAGCTTCCCGGTAGTCCGTTATTTGATCTCAGGTGCTCGCAAACAGAGTGATGATGGGGCTCAAATCAGTGAGCTTTCTTTAGGAGCGGTTGATGACTTTCTTCCTAGCTCATCAAAGAATTTTAAATTTGGTAGTAAGCCAGCTCTTTTAATCAGAAACGAAGCTGGTGATTTTTTTGCTTATAACGCTGTCTGCACTCACTTAGGTTGTACTGTCCAGCACAGCAGCGAGAAAAAAAATATTTTTTGTGCTTGCCACGGCGGTCAGTTTGACGTGCGCACCGGCAAAAATGTTGGCGGACCTCCTCCAAAACCACTGACCGCTTTGGTTGTGGAGAGTAGCACTGGCGAAATCATCGTCAAAAGACCAGAAAGGGAGATAAAACATGTCAGCTGAAATCATGGATAAATCTCTATATTCATGGCTTGATGAGAGATTAGGCTTAGAGTCAATTGCTGCTGTTGCCAGCAAAAAGAAAGTACCTTTACACAAATCTAGTCTTTGGTATTACATGGGCGGTATTGCTCTTGTATTGATGATGATTCAATTTGTAACTGGCATACTTTTGATGTTTTACTATGTGCCGGAAATTAATTCTGCTTATTCATCGGTTTTGTTTATCAACTCGCAAGTTGAATTTGGCTGGTTTTTCCGATCAATGCATAGCTGGGGAGCCAATATTTTGGTAGCTGCAGTTATGCTACACATGATCAGCGCTTACTTTATGAAAGCTTATTACAAACCGCGTGAACTCACCTGGCTTACTGGCATGGGCTTATTAGTGCTTTGCTTTGGTTTTGGCTTTACTGGCTATTTATTGCCTTGGGACGAGATTGCATTTTTTGCCACGAAAATTGGTTTGGACATTACAGCTTCATTACCATTTGTAGGCGAAATTACTGCTGATATTCTTCGTGGTGGAGCTGAAGTTGGACAGGGTACCCTATCTAGGTTTTTTGTGATTCATGTCATTATTTTGCCGCTTGCTTTATTTGCTTTGCTGGGAGTACATTTAGTGCTAGTACAACTTCACGGTATGTCTGAACCAAAATTTTTCCAGGACTTACCAAAAGAGAAAAAGAGCTACGAAGCATTTTTTCCAAATTTTGTTTTGAAAGACATTATGGTTTGGCTTTTGGTAGTCAACGTGCTGGCTGCTTTGGTTGCTTTTATGCCTTGGGGTTTAGGTCCTGAAGCAGATGCTTACGCCCCGGCACCTGAAGGCATTAAGCCTGAATGGTATTTTCTTGCGATGTTTCAGTTCTTGAAGTTCATCCCACCGCATGTAGGTCCTTTTGAAGGCGAGATGGTGGGCATGTTTATTTTTGCATGTATAGGTGGAGTTTTTGCTTTCGCACCTTTTATCAATAGAGAGCAAAGTCCTCAAATAGCTCAAGCCTTGGATCTCTTTGGAATTTTGGTGGCGATAGGTTTTGCTGCTTTTACTATATGGGGTTTTGTTGCATAAGGAGAGTCATTTATGAATTACCCAACACTCGATATTCCATTTCTCGGCGGACCAGGCATTATAGGCTGGGTTTCTTGTATTCATGTTTTTATTTCACACTTTGCTGTTGGGGGTGGTATTTATTTTGCTGTCTCTGAACAGATTGCCTATAACAATCAAGACAATAAACTATACGAATTCTTGAAAAAACATAGTTTCTTTTTCTTGATTATCACTGCTGTTTCTGGTGCTGTGACCGGTGTAGGTATTTGGTGGTGTATTAGCCTCTTTAGCCCTGATGGTATTGCAACTTTGATTCAGAACTACACTTTGGGCTGGGCTTGTGAGTATCTTTTCTTTGTTGCGGAGCTGGCAACGATTTTTGTTTATTACTACAGCTGGAATAAGATCAGCCGCAAAAAACATTTGATTCTTGCTCGTTATTATGCCGGATTTTCTGTTTTCACTTTGGTAATCATTAACGGTATTCTCTCTTTTATGCTGACACCTGGCAAATGGTTAGAGACAGGCTATTGGGGAGATGGATTTTTCAATGAAACTTACTGGCCTTCATTGATTTTAAGACTCTTAGTGATGATTGCTATTGCTGGCATGTACTCGCTGGTGAGCTCAGCATTGATTAAAGGAGATGATGATTTTCGTACCTATATGTCTCGCTATTCATCTAAGTGGTTTTTGCCAATTTTTATTTTAGGACCACTAGTTGGTTTGTGGTATTTTTCTAATATCCCTGAAGGTGTCGTAGAAAACCTTATCAACGGTATCCAAAGCTCTGGTTCTGGTAATTTTTCGATCATGGCAAGAGTGCTTTATTTGAGTTTGATTATTTCTGGCACAACTTTGATTTATGCTTTTGTTGGACCTTACTTGAATCCTCGTGGTTTTTCTTTTGCAAATGCGATATTGTTTTTGGTCTGTGGTTTGTTTGTAACCGGTCTCGGTGAGTACTCGCGTGAGATGTTGCGTAAGCCTTATGTTGTCTATGACTATATGTACTCAAATGGTGTGCGCAAAAAAGATGTTGCAAGAATCAACGAAACCGGATTTTTCAAAAACGCAAAATGGCTTTTACCAGCCAGTGCTCGCTCAGATATTGAACTTGGGCGCTCAATGTTCAAAGCTCAATGCTCGAGTTGTCACTCCAAAGAGCTTCAGGGTTATAGGTCTATCAAAAATCTTCTTGGTGAAAGAGATTACGATGCTATTGAGGCTTTTTTAAAGACTATCCGTGAAACTGATCCTGAGAAAAATCCTTATACACATATCATGCCTCCTGTATTGGGTAACGATATTGAGATTAAAGCTTTAGCGAGGTATTTGGCTCAGCTATAATTTTATAATTCATTAATATGACCCAGGGCTTTAAGGTAATATTGTTATATTATGCTTCCTTTAGTAATTTCTAAACCTCTTTATGCTGCTAATACAGGTAGTACTACTAATACCCGTACCCCTGATCAATTATTTAATGAGGTAATACGACCTAAATTAATAGAGTTATTAAGCTCAAAAGATGAACCTAAGGAGGGTGATCATGGTTTTGGAATTAGACTAAACGAGGGTAAAGAGGATGAGTTAAAGTTTATAGCTCATGAACTTGGTTATAGATCAGGGTATATTCTCATGCCAAAAGAATCTGATACTTTAGTCATTACTTTTGAACATAAGACAGCACCTCAAAAAATCATCTGCAGAGGATATGATACAAAAGACGGTCCCAAGCCCTTTCCCGATGACCAGAAAAATAAGCAAGTACTTGAACTTACGACTGATTTTTTAAATGGCATTTTAAACGGCTCTCACTCTTTTAATCTTAAGCCAAAGTTAGTGAGAATATTAAAAGGACCTTCTAAGTAGAGCTATGTTATTTGATCTAAGTCATGGTGCAGGAAATGAATACCTTGCTCAACTGAGACGTTTTTCAAGCATGCTCAAGAATGATATAGAAGATAAAGTCTTTGAGGACTCAAGGTATCAACCAAAAAATACTGACCCTCAACAAGACTTACGTTTACATCAAATCTTTGATTTTTTATCGGGACCACGTGGTGAGTTAGCTTGTGATGAACTTCTGCGAGTATCAGATTTGATACCAATTATAAGTAAACTATCTCGGTACTATAACAACAATATCGAGAATAATAATAGCAGTACAGCAACAAATCAGCAACAAAAAAACTTGCTTCGTGAAATTAATAATTTTAGAAATCTATTACAGACTGAGATACCCGGAGTACTTCAAAAAATCATTGATTTTGCTTTAAGCTTCGGCACTCCGAGAGATCAGATCACAAAGAAACTAAAGCAATGTACAAGATTAGACCACTCAGACTATAAATCTATGTCTTTGCATACCTAAGCCTACGCACTTCTTTTAAAAGTGTCTCGATATCGTAAGGCTTAGGCAGGTAAACATCAGCTCCGGTGTCTAAGAAATTTTGATAGCCAGGCACATTAGTTGCAACCAGTATCTTTAGACCAAATTCGTTTTTATATTTTTTAAGTGAGTCACAAAGCGGTATGAAGTTTTGGTGCCCGAGCTTAGTAGCTTCAAGGATTAAAGTGCGAGGCTGGTGCTCAGCAACTTCATCAACCAGTTTTTCAAAACCTTTGGATACCAGTGCTTCATTACCTTCTCGTACTAAAGTTTCTTCAAGCAAAGTGGCAAAATCATCGTCGTCTTCTAAAATGAGGACTTTTTTGTTTTTAGTCTCAGATTCTTTTTTGTTTTTGACAACTTGCTCGAGAATATCGCTGCTCGATAAAAAGCTTCGGTCGATATTAGTACAAACACCAAAATTTAAAGACATCAAAGATTCTCTGCGGCGCACTCTATTAGGAGCAGAGCTGATGATATAACCGTTTTCGTAATCAGCTTGCTTATAAAGCCGGCTTAAAATTTTTGCAAAATTGCTTTTGAGCTTTGTGATAATTTGCTCAATGGCGTTGGTATTGCTGATGATGACAAAATTATCCTTCCCTAGATGCCCAATGAAAACTTCTTCTTCAATGCTAGCAACAAGCAACTTTCCTAACTCTCGGATAGTATTGTCAGCTTTTGCAACTCCATACATCAAGGAATAACTCTGAAAATGCAGCAAATCAAAATGAATCAATGCCCAGTCCCCAAGGTTTCTTTGACAATGCTCCAGCACTGAATGAGTTCGGTTGATACTTGGTAGGTTAGTGAGTCTATTTTGATCTAAAACTTCTTTACGACGAATGATAGAAAAAATTTTCAGGAAAACTTCCTCGTCATCCATATCACTGACCATGACCTCATCAGCACCAGCTTTAATAAACTGAAAAATATCTTCTTTAGGACAGCTTGAAGAAACCATAACCAATTTAAAAGGCTGGCAAGTTTTGGTGCTGTAAATATCCTCAGAACTTTCAAGATTTTTTCTAAAGATCCTTTCATCGATGAGCATGATTTCAGGTCTATACTGACGAATCAATTCAGTTAGATTTTCTGATTCATTACTAGAAACTAGTTCGATGTTTTCGTTTTTACAAAGCTCAAGAAAACCAGGGTGAGAAGCAAGAGGATTAGTACAACTCTTATCAACAATATCCAGGATGAAAGTCTTTGGTATTAATCCCACCATACAGCTCCACCTTCATGAGATTCTAATGGTAAGTACAAACAAAAAGTAGTTTTACCATCCTCGCTTGTGACAGTTAAATCCCCGCCTAAAAGTTTGGTGAGCGAGTAGCTGATATATAAACCAAGTCCTGTACCTTCTGTAGAACGGGTTAGCGGGCTATCCAGACGAGAGAATTTTGTGAAAATTTTTCTAATGTTACCTTCTTCAATTCCAATACCGTAATCAATGATGTTCACTCGAAGCATTTCTTTGCCGTCGTGCTGACAAACACGGACCTTGATCTCAACTGTCTCTTGTCCTGGAGAATATTTGACAGCATTATCAATCAGGTTAGTAAGAATTTGCTCGAGCCTATCAGCATCTACCCAAATGTCAGGGAGAGTATCAGAGCAAGAGATGTCAAATTGGTGCGAGTTTTTGTGCTTGGATTCAACAATAATAGTGACTCTTTCAATAATTGGTTTTAGTTTTACAGGGTGAATTGTAAGCTGGAGTTTCTTACTTTCAAGTCTTGATACGGCAAGCAAGTCTTCTACTAGACGTGATAGTCTTTCTGCCTGGTTTTTGATGATGTTGATATATTTATTGCGTTTTTCTTCAGCGATAGTTTGGGATTGCTGCAGAAGAGTTGAAGCAAAACCTTTGATACTCGTAATGGGAGTTCGCAGTTCGTGTGAAACAGTACTGATAAATTCTGATTGAGCTCTATCCAAATCTTTGTTGTAGTCTTCAATAACAAAAAACACCAAATATCCAGCTGTCACTCCTTTGTTGATAATAGATGTTAAACGAGTTTCAAGATTGATTTGCTTGCCATCTCGAGTAAACAAAACTACTGGCTGGGATATAACGTCTTCAGGGTTTTTAGGGAAATTAGCCTCTTTACTAGCATAAAGCTCTTTAAGGTCTTTACCAAGTATCTCAGCTTCATGCCAGCCGGTAACTTCAGTCATTTTGGGACTAAAAAGTGTGATTTTGTTTTCAAGATCGAATGCAACAAAACCATTTTTGGTAGCCCTGGCCACACTATCAAGTAGCTGTTCAGGGCTTATCAGTAGTTCTTTTTCTTGCTTATCAGAGTCCACTGTTTGATAGAAAATCATTTTAAGATTAAAGGTGATTTTAGCTTAAGCAGCGAGATTTTCTATGGTTTTAGCAATATCCTCAGAATTATAAATAGCAGACCCTGCAACTA
>CAWUIS010000057.1:0-9032 GCA_963922625.1 uncultured Candidatus Melainabacteria bacterium
TACGCGAACCAGCTTCCCAAATACTCTTTAGTACTTCTCCCCAACGTCTATCACCGCGTGAAAGCACTGATTCAATGGCAGCAAGCTCTGGTTCAGTACAATTGAGTTTAACTATTTTGTGTAAACCTCTTTCATAGAGCCCTGCTTTAAGATAGTCTTGCTTACGTTGAAACTCTTCTCTACTACACTGCGGGAACCACTGAAAAGCAGTGAAAGACTTCGGTACAAAAGTAGAGATAGTACAAGTTAGTTTGAGTTGTTTTTTATAACGCTTTGGATTTTCTTTTCTGAGTTCACGGGACATGTTGTTTGCCCAAGTGAGAATATCGAGTATGGCATCAAGGTCTTCATCTTCCTCAAATGGTAAGCCAATCATAAAGTAGAGCTTGATATGACTCCAGCCTTCCTGGTAAGTGCCTTTGATAGCTTTGTAAATCTCATCTTGGCTCAAGCCTTTGTTGATGATTTTACGCATTTTTTCACTACCGGCTTCGGGTGCAAAGGTCATACCTGATTTACGCGCCCCGGTAATTTCAGAAGTCAGCTCTAAAGCAAAGCGATCTGCTCTTTGTGAAGGCATAGAAAGCGCTAAACCATTTTCAGAGTGCTCATCATTAATAGCCTTAGCTGCTTCAGTAAGGCAGGTATAATCGCTTGCAGAAAGCGAGAGTAAAGTGAAATCATCAAAACCAGATTCTTGGACAGATTTTTTACTAAGATCAAGCAAATTCTCCGGGCTTCTTTCTCTTACAGGTAGATAGGTATAGCCAACTTGGCAAAAACGACAACCTCGATCACAGCCACGACGTATTTCAAGAACCTGCTTGTCCTGAATAGTAGAGATATGAGCAACAGGTCCGTTGGTAGGATTTGAAAAATCATTGAGATTTTGAGTGATTCGTTTTGGTACCGGAAAAGCTAAAGTCTCTTTAATAGGTTTAGCTAGATAGTTTTCTTCTGGGTCGGGTTTATAAAAACGCGGCACGTAAACACCTGGTAATTGGGCAAGTTTTTCTAGTGTCTCAAGCCTATCCAGACCCGCATGCCTTGATTGCACTAAAATTTCTTGAATCTCAATGATGTTTTCCTCACCATCACCAATAAGAAAAAAATCAAAGAAATTTGCCATTGGTTCAGGATTGAATGTTGCTGGTCCTCCAGCAAATATCAAGGGTTCATGCTCGCGGTCTTCAGCATAAAAAGGGATAGCAGCTAAATCTAAAATAGTAAAAATATTGGTATAACAAAGTTCATAAGCCAAGGAAAAGCCGAGCATATCAAAATCACCAAGCGGTTTATAAGTCTCCCAACCCCAAAGAGGCAAATCAAATTGCTTCATGAGAGCTTCCATATCAGGCATTGGAGCGTAAGCCCTATCGCATAGAAAATCAGCATGCTGGTTGACGATATTGTATAAAATCTTGATGCCAAAATTTGACATCCCCAGCTCATAAAGATCAGGGTAGATCAAAGCCATGCGGCACTTTGCAGAGTCCCAATCTTTACGATGGGCTCCCCATTCAAGACCAAGATACTGACCAGGTTTTTGAACCTGATTAAGTATGTTTTTTTCTAAAATTTCTTTGATCATGATGCAAAGGCATCTAAACTCTTACAGCGATATCTACACCTGCAGGAAGATCTAAATCTTTTAGGGCAACTGTGGTTTCGTGAGTTGGATCTAAAAGGTCAATCAAGCGTGAGTGAGTTTTAATTTGGAAGTGCTCACGAGATTTTTTATTAACGTGAGGAGATCTCAATACACAGTATCTACGAATAGCAGAGGGTAAAGGGATTGGGCCACTGATTCTAGCTCCGGTTCTTTCAGCTGCTTCAACTATCTGTTTTGCAGAAGCATCTAAATTTGCTGCATCGTAACTTTTAAGCTTGATACGAATACGGTTTTGTTGTTTTTTAGCTGTTTTTGTTGCCATCGGAATGAATATTATAGCGAACTAGCACAGTGTGTAAATATTAATTTATTATTAGAGATCTGTAAAACTCTTAAACGTTACCGTTGATGACAATATTTTTGAGTGCTTGTGCGCTAACACTATCTTCTTTTGCTTCTAGTAAATTGAAATATTCATATGCTGCATCAGCATCACTGTCAAAAATATTATCCATAAATTTTTGTGCAGCTTCAGGTGGATTCTCATCTGAATCAATGGCTGAATGATAATGAGCTAAAGCTTTATCAAAATTTTCTTGGAATTCTTTACTTTCAAATTTATTTACTGTGTCGTTCATTTTTTGTACCCCGTATTAACCTTACTTGTAAATACCTTACATCATTCTTGTATTAAGCTTCAGTTAAAATCTTTTAATAAAAAAAGCCCCACATGTTTTTGCATGGGGGCTTTTGAGGAGAATCGATATTATGAATCTAGTAACTATTCAATAATAGAAGCAACTACACCCGCTCCAACGGTTTTTCCGCCTTCACGAATCGCAAATCTCATACCTTCTTCAATTGCAACAGGAGCTATAAGTTCTACAGTCATTTCTACGTTATCACCAGGCATTACCATTTCAACGCCATCTGGTAAGAAAACATCACCAGTCACATCTGTAGTTCTCATATAGAACTGAGGTCTGTAGCCTTTGAAAAATGGAGTATGACGTCCACCTTCTTCTTTTGTAAGAACATAAACGCTACCTACAAATTTAGTATGTGGCTTAATTGAACCAGGCTTAGCTATAACCTGACCTCTCTCGATATCAGTTCTATCGATACCACGAAGAAGTACACCAGCGTTATCACCAGCTTCAACTTGGTCAAGAGTTTTTCTAAACATCTCACAACCAGTACAAACTGTTTTTCTTGGCTCTTCACTAAGACCAATGATTTCAACTTCATCACCGGTTTTCATGATACCCCTCTCAACTCTACCAGTTGCAACAGTACCACGACCTGTAATAGTGAAAACATCCTCAACAGCCATCAAGAAAGGCTTATCAACATCTCTCTCTGGAGTTGGAACATCTTTATCTACAGCTTCCATAAGGTCATAGATTTTGTCAGTCCACTCGTTTTCGCCTTTTTTGGTTTCACCATTTGAAGTCATTTGCTCAACAGCTTTAAGTGCTGAACCTTTAACGAAAGAAATATTATCGCCATCAAATTCATACTTAGAAAGTAATTCGCGAGTTTCCATTTCAACAAGCTCAAGTAATTCTTCGTCATCAACTTGATCACATTTGTTAAGAAAGACAACGATGTGTGGAACACCAACTTGACGAGCAAGAAGAATGTGCTCACGAGTCTGAGGCATAGGACCATCAGCTGCAGATACCACAAGAATTGCTCCATCCATTTGCGCCGCACCAGTAATCATGTTCTTTACATAGTCCGCGTGACCAGGACAGTCAACGTGAGCATAGTGACGTGATTCTGTTTCGTACTCAACGTGTGCAGTATTGATAGTAATACCACGTGCTTTCTCTTCTGGAGCAGCATCGATATCTTCATATTTTTTAGATTCCGCTTGACCAGCTGCAGATAGCGTCATACAGATCGCTGCTGTTAGGGTAGTTTTACCGTGGTCAACGTGACCAATGGTACCTACGTTTACGTTTGGTTTAGTTCTTTCAAACTTTTCTCTTGCCATTTTTGTTTCCTTTATTTCCTTTTACAAAAAATTAAAGCCCGCGTAGGGCATTAGTCAAAAAAAATATTACCAAATTAGTTTAGGAAAATCATAAGTAATTAATAAAAATGCAGTGTTAATATTCATTAATATGTCAGGCGCGCACGTTGATCCGGTTGTACCAGAGCTTTTAGGTCTATCAATAATACTTGTAGCAGCAAAACTTGGAGCCGTTTTTGCAGAACGTTTCAAGCAACCAGAAGTACTTGGAGAGCTGCTTGCCGGAATTATCGTCGGCAATTTAGTGCTTTTTAATTTTGATAGTTTTAGTTTTTTGATGCACGACCATTTCATTGAAATTTTTGCCTCCCTTGGAGTGATAATCCTATTATTTGAAGTAGGCTTGGAATCAAAAGTCCACGAGATGATGGCAGTTGGACTCAAATCTTTTACTGTTGCTATTGCTGGAGTCGTTACACCTTTTTTAGTTGGCTACTACGTTTCAGGAATGATTTTGCCTGACCTTCCAGAAATCAGCAAAATTTTCATGGGCGCCATTTTGACGGCAACTTCTGTTGGTATCACAGCAAGAGTTTTTAAAGATCTTAAATTCACCCAAGAAGCTGAGGCTCGTATTGTACTTGGCGCTGCCGTTATAGATGATATTTTGGGTTTGATTATCCTGGCTGTAGTCAGTGGCATGGCTGCCTGTAGCGGTGTTGCTGATTGCTCAGATGTTAGTGCCAGTCAAATCACCATTATCTCTGCAAAAGCTATTGGCTTCGTTGTTGCAGCGGTTGTTTTAGGACAAATGTTGGCCCACAAAACCATCAAGCTCATCTCATTTTTTAAAATACCCGGCATGATGCTCACAACTGCTCTAGTAGCTTGTTTCATGGGTTCATACTTGGCAAACCAAATGGGTCTTGCTCCTATTGTTGGTGCTTTTGCAATTGGACTTGTTTTAGAGGATGTTCATTTCAAATCATTTATGTCTAAGATTTCCATCGAAGAAGCGATTCAGCCTATTTCAATTTTGATGGTGCCTGTATTCTTTGTCATGACTGGCATGCAAGTTGATCTGAGTGTATTTGCAGACCCGAGCATCATCACTGCAGCACTTGCTGTTACTGTTGCAGCAATCCTAGGTAAGCTGGTTTGTTCTTGGGCTTTCTGGTCAGCAGCACCAATGAAGCGCTGGATTATTGGTGTCGGTATGATTCCTCGTGGTGAAGTAGGTTTGATCTTTGCAAGCGTTGGTAAAAGCATCGGCGTTATTGATGACAGACTTTATGCAATCACAGTGATCATGGTGATTCTAACCACTTTATTACCCCCTCCAATTTTAAGTAGTTTGATCAAATCTTCTAGAAAAGGTTTAGTGAATTTATAAATGTTGGCAAACAAAACTCAATTGAAAAAAGTCTGCATCGTCTCAACTTCTGAGGAAAAATGCCAAGAGCTAGAAAGCTACCTGAAAAATAAATACCAACTTGAGGTCAGTTCTTCACTAGCAGGTACTGGCATGGAAAACTTACTGAACAGGTTTTCTGACTTAATAAAACTTGACCGTGATATTTCAAGTGATGACTTGGTAAAAATGAACTTTGTACCTGACTTAATTATTATTGAATCGAAGCATGAACAAAGCCTGCAAGATGCTCTCATTCTTGAAGCGAGCTACGCTGAGCTTTTCTTTGTTGAGAAGCTTGATGAAGAACAACTTGACATAGCGATTGCTGACTTTCATGAGCGCAAAAGAAATTTTGGCGCTTAGTGTTTTAAAATAGTCCCAAATATCTAATTTTTCAAGTGAAGATACGCCAATATTTAAAAGAATCCATAAAAGAAATTCATAGTTTTGCCGAAGAGCAAGATTGGGCTGTTGCGATGCTTTCTCCGGGTCTTGATAAAAAGCAATATAAAAACTTTCTTATCGCTTTTTATGGCTTTCTTAAACCACAAGAAAATTTTTTAAAGTCGGAGAAATTCGCTTTTCAGTTAGAAGCAAAAAAATCTAATTTACTAGAGCAAGATCTCGTTCATTTCGGCATAGCCCCATCTGGAATCAAACTTTGCAAGTTCTTTTCTGATGGAAAAAATGATTTTGATTTTATAGCAAACTGTTACCTGTATCTTGGACAGAGCCTTGGTGCATCCGTGATTGCAAAGCATATTGGTGAAACTTTAAATCTCGACAGCAACTCAGGGGCTGCATTCTTTAACTACCATGAAAATGATACTATCCTTGATTTTTTTAAATACTTAGACTGCACCAATCTTAGTAATGATGAATTACAATATATTGCAGAAAGTGCTAATTCAAGTTTTTATGCTTTGAATTCGTGGATGGTAGAACATTGGAACAAAGAGTATTATCCAAGCTAGATCTTGATCTCATTAATTGTAGTGAAGAGGAGATACACCGCCCCCAGGCAATACAAAGTCATGGCTATTTGTTAGTTGTAAGTAAAGACTGCAACAAAATTATTCAAGTGAGTAAAAACCTCTCAAATTTTTTTGAGATGGACTTAGAAGAAATCTTCAAACAAAATCCATCTCAGTTATTGAACATTGATATAAAAAAACTTGCATTTGATAAAGATATTGGCAGCCCATTCTTTCATTACTACCAAAAAATTGAGTTACGCAGAAAAACCTTAAAACTAATTATCCATAGGAACACTCAAGGATATTTTGTAATTGAATTTGAGCCAATTGAAAACAAAAATAACAGTACTATCGAAAATATTTACTATGAGATTATCAACTCTCTTAATAACTTAAATAAAGCAGAGGATCTCAATCTTCTCTATCAATATCTTACTGATGAAATAAAAAGAATCACTAATATGGACAGGGTTCTGCTTTATAAGTTTCTACCTGATGGAAGCGGTGAAGTAATTTCAGAATCTTTAAATGATGGTATGGAAGCATATCTTGGTTTACGTTACCCGGCTTCTGATATTCCAGAGCAGGCTAGGAGATTATATGTAAGAAACAATATCAGGTTAATTGTTGATGCTAATTCTAGTCAAGTTGAAATTATTTCTGATGATATTGAATTTGAGCCGGTTGATTTAACTTTTTCTAGTTTACGAAGTGTTTCTCCAGTTCATTTAGAGTATTTGAAAAATATGGGAGTTACTGCTTCTATGTCAATTTCAATTGTAAAAGACAATGCACTTTGGGGATTAATTGCTTGCCATCATCAACAGCCATATTTTGTTGATTATAGAGATAGGGTTGCTCTTGAGCTTATAAGTAAGGTTGTTGAATCAGAAATTTTCAAACGAGAAAGTGAGGCAATCTATCGTTTAGAAACAGAACAAAGAAAGTCCTTGAACACCTATATTCATGAGATGAACCAAGCTGAAGACTTTAATAACTTTCTTTTGAGTAGTGATTCAATCATGAAGGTGTTTGACTGTTCTGGAGTGATTGTATATAGAGATGATAATCTTTCACACTTCGGAAAAACACCTGATTACAAAAATTGTTTAGAGTTAATAGAATGGCTTGGTTCAAACTTCACTGCTCAAGTTTGGCAAACCAATGATCTGTCGTCTTACAACAAAGAGTTTGAAAAATTTTCATCCTTGTGCTCCGGGATTTTGGTTTTGAAACTTTTTGATGACAAAAATGATTTTATTGTTTGGTTGAGACCTGAAGTTGTTCAAATTATCAAATGGGCTGGAGATCCGTACGAACTTAAACAAGACAGTGATGGCAAAATTCATCCTCGTAACTCTTTTAAAGTATGGACTGAAGAAAATAAGAATAAATCTATAGAGTGGGGTCATTCCACTGTTGATATTTGTTCTGAGTTAAAAGACAATCTTGTGAAATTTGCACTTTCAGATGAATTGAAAAAATCTAATAGAGAACTTGATTATTTCACTAGTATCGTTTCCCATGACTTAAAAGAGCCTATTCGCAATATTGGAACTTACTCAGATCTTTTAAAAGATGAGATTGCTAGTAAAGAAGCAAAAGAGCTTCTGGATAAAATAAATCAAAATGCCGATCAATTCCAAAAAATGATCACTGAGCTTAGAGATTATTCTACGATTTCAAAAATTGATTTAGCCTTTGAAAAAGTGGATTTAAACAAAGTAGTCAAGAGGCTTCTAGAGTCATTGAGCCAAACAATTAAAGAGAATAATGTGGAAATTCTGTTTAAAGAAAATTTGCCAACAGTTCGCTGTGATGCAGTAAGAATTTCTCATGTGTTTTTTAATTTAATCAGCAATGGCATTAAATACAATGACAAGGCTAATAAAATCATTGAAATAGGTTATGAAGTACAAGAGCATGAGAATCTAACTTTTTTTGTTAGAGATAACGGTATTGGTCTTAGCGAGCATAGCGTTCAAGATGTCTATAGGATTTTCAGAAGATTACCTAATAAATTAGACACTAGTGGTACTGGCATCGGCTTGACAATTGCAAAAAGAATTATTGAAAGACACGGGGGCATTATTTGGTTCGAATCAAATATTGGTGAAGGTAGCACTTTTTATTTCCGTGTATGAATTTTGGGCATGTCGTTTGCTATAAGGATTGTCCCTGAAAATCAAAAAAAATCTCTTTAACAGCCTTAAAGCCTAATTGCTGCTTACAAGTGACGATAAAACTTGAAGCAATCAAGCCAAAAAACACTCCTATGTTTTTGTTCTTTCCTGTAATCACTTGCATAAATTTAAGAGGATAGAACCAGCAAAAAATCAAAGCAATAAAATTTAGAACTACAGCTATGGCCAAACCTACTATGAAGTTGTCTGAAAAGCTGATACTCACGATATTCAAAAAGAGATTGAGAATAAAACCAGGGATATTGGCGATAGCAAAGCAATAAGCAATGGTATAGAAAAACTTATCGTCTTGGATATCAAGCCTATGGCTCTCCTTATAAATCAAAAAGCACTCTTGGGCGAAGTAATAAAGCATGCCGCTGAGTATGAAAATCATCAGTAAAACTAGAATATTGATGACAATCAAGTAAGACGGTAAAAACAAAAAATATAGGTGCATAAAAAGCACAAAGCTTAAATGCCACTGTGAAGAATAAATTTTACGACTCTCTAAAATCTCCCTGAAGCCTTGAACCGGAGATCTAAAAACTTTTTGTATATCTCTAAGAGTTTGCATACAAAGTTGGTGATGATGTATTTGCAATAGCTGGCTTGGTAAGATTTGGATCAGCAGTCCACTCTAATACTTCAGGGTTAATCGGGGTGAAGCCTTTGTCAGAGAGTAGAACACTGTTTTTGTATCTGTAGCAAGATTCAGGTAAAGTTTCACAATTGAAATCTGTCAACTTTAAAGCAGCGTTACGTTTTGCTCTTAGACTCAACTTAGACTCCAAGTTTGCCATAATATCTTCAGCTTGCTTGATATCACCATCAATACGCGAGTTGAAATATATCAAAACTTCTATAT
>CAWUIS010000058.1:0-8976 GCA_963922625.1 uncultured Candidatus Melainabacteria bacterium
AATCACTGATTCAAGAACCAGAGGACTTGCTCTCTACGGTCTAGCTGAAGCTGCTAGGCTCAAAGAACTCAAAGAAAATTTTTCGATAAGCAAGCTAGGTAAGCATCTAAATCTTTCACATCAAGC
Source organism: uncultured Candidatus Melainabacteria bacterium (assembly GCA_963922625.1). GTDB lineage: Bacteria > Cyanobacteriota > Vampirovibrionia > LMEP-6097 > LMEP-6097 > CAWUIS01. Next base: position 127 of record CAWUIS010000058.1, read on the forward strand.
AGAAAAAAACAAAGAAACTTACCTCTATAACAGCAACAACAGCATTAAAGAGCATAGTGGACTTTACTCTGCATCCACACCAATCAACGATAAAATCCAAGAAATCGCTATAAATATAGAGGGTGTTTACGGATCTTCTATAAGCGGTGCTGGTCTGGGTGGTAACAACACCCTGATTTATGACAAAAGCAATAAAGACCATATTATAAGGACTTTAAGGCATCAACTCTTTGATATTAATGGCGCAAACTTCCATATCAACCGTTGAGATTACAGCTTCTTAACTCTGTAAGGGTTTAATAGGATTATGAAGTGCTTAAATCTAATAATCCTAATTGCTTTGAGCATACAGGCTAGCTTTGCCAGTGAATACCAGCCACTTGAAATTATCCACTACGATACTCAAAGCCACGAGATATCTAATCAAAAAACTGATCTGAAAGCTCAAGCGAGTTACTACACACCATCACAAAAAACTACTAAAAAAACACAGCGTCTTCGTTCGATGCGTAAAAAATTTGGCCCACTAGAGCTTAAGTTTAGAATCAATCCACTTAGAAACAGACAAAACATCAGATTCAATCTTGATTTGCGGGAGTCTTATAGAATTTTCACGTCTTCAAAAAACCTGACTGAACTTTATTCATCTTTCAGTCCTGATCAAAACTACAATATCATTGACCCTAGAATCAAAGACAAAGTCTTCAAAGCAATGCTATTGCCAATGAGATTTCTACCTCTTGATAGAGGACTGAAAGAGTAGTTCATTTGCAGCTTTGATATTTCTTTCTTGATTTGCAGTAAAGTGAAAATCAATATTACATGCTTCATGAGCGCTACTAACATGAGTTGCGGGGTGTAAAGCAAACTCACCAATAGCAGCAAGAGCGATATGCGCAGGATCAATAAACTGAAAATCTTCTGACTCAGCGAGTAAAAAAGCATAATGAGTACAACCCACCACTATATTTTTAATGCCATCTTCAACCTTTGATAAATAGTGTTGCCATTCTTTTTTTGCAGCATCAAAATCTAAGGCTTCCACCAAAGGCACTAGAGTTGGGCACTTGATTGCTTGCACAGCGACTGACCATTCTTCAAAGCGCGCCTTGTTGATGTTAGCTTCTGTTGCTAGTAATGCCACTTTATCAAATTGATTAGCTGCAAAAAAATCTTTCATAACAGAGTGCAAGTCAATGATTTTAAAATCATACGTAGCAATATTAATATCAGGAATATACATCGAGGTTGTATTGCAAGCCGAGACAACTAGTTCAACTTCTTTTGCTTGCATATAATCCAAAGCATCTTTCAAAAATACTTTTAACTGTTCCGGGCTTTTAGCTCCATAAGGCGCGCGCGCAGAATCTCCCCAATATACGTAATCGTGCTCAGGGTAAGCTAAAACAGATTCTCTAAGCACCGAGAGTCCTCCTAAGCCTGAATCATAAAAACCTATTTTCATACCAGCCTAGCTTATTCTAGATAGTCTATAATCCCTCTGGCAACGGACTTAGCAAGCTCTGACTGGTAACTATCTCGTACTAATTTCTTGCGCTCATTGACATTAGTCATAAAGCCAAGCTCTAGCAATACTGAAGGTGCTTTAGTGTATTTAGTAACCCAAAATCTTGCTTTTCGAATACGCTGATCAGGCATTTTTACCTCTTTTAGTAAATGCTTATGCAAGACACTACCTAGTTTATAGCCGTTTTGTGAATAATAGTAAGTTTGCAAACCTTCCATCGCTGGATTAGTAATCAAGGCGTTAACGTGAACAGAGACAAATATTTTTGGACCAATAGCATTGGATACTTCAACTCTCTCAGCAAGAGATACAAAACGGTCTTCGGTTCTGGTCATATAGACTTCAATACCAGCTTCTTCAAGGTAGTCTTTGACTTTATTAGAGATAGATAAAGTAATGTCTTTTTCATTGTATCCACCGTAAATAGCACCATGATCATAGCCACCATGCCCAGCATCAATGACAACTACAGTACCTTTACTTTTGGTTGCTGGCTCAATATCATTGCCACCTTTGACTTTACTGTTATCAAGCCCAAGCATCCTAATATAAATAGTTTTACGATTATTAGCTTCTTTAAATTCTTCTAGTAGATTAGTAAATTTTTGATCAAAAACAATACGAGTAACTGGTCTACCCAAAGTTGCAAGTCCAACTCTAACATCGCTAACATGAGCGGTCTCAGGCAGGTTATCAACAACAAAAGACTCGTCGTATTTAACATCGATCAAGTCAATTACTAATCTCTCTGGATTGTGTAACTTCAGAAATTTATACTCAAGTTTTTCAGATGATTCGATGACATAAAGAGTCTCATCTTCTTTATCTTTTATAAGTTTGAGGCTAAGATCATCTTTTTCTTCATCATCATCCTTGCTAGTTCTGTCTTTTCCGTAGACAAGAATTTGTTTTTCGTTTTTGCTAATACGCACTTCTCTCTGATGAGCTTTCCTACCATTAAAAACAATCCTCACAATAGAATCATCAAACTGAGAAACACGAATTTTCTCATCCCCGTTATTAAACCTTTTTGCTTGCAAGCTACTTTTCAATTCCGCACCGATGATGTCTAGAACTAATCTTTCAGGATTGTCGAGCATGATAGTGCGCGGGATCAAGGTATCGTTAGCGCTAATCCTAAAATCCCCATCATCAAAACGGATATCCTGAATGCGCACATTTTTGACGACAAACTTGAAGTAAAGATTTTGCCCGATATTTTCGATGCGTATCTTCTCAAGAGTAGAAATAGAATCTCCTTCAATAACCACTCTGACTATCTTGTCTTCAAATTGAGCGATACGAGCTTTTGTAACGCCGTATTTTTTTGGCAAATCATACTTGAGTGTTTTATCACCAAGCTTGGCATCCAAAATATCAAAAACAAGTCTTGGAGGCTCATCATAGATTCGCTTCTTAAATTTGATATCGCTAAAAGAATCATGCTCAAGGCTCATTATTGTGCCTTTGATTTTTGCTTCTTTGATTTTGATGAGTTTTTCAGCACAAGCTGGCTGAAAACTTAAAAAAGCTAAGCTGATGCTCAGGAGCAGGAATAGTTTTGTTAAACTATTAGGTTTCATCATAAGAGTTCAAGGTACTAATATATCAGGTAAATGAAAGGCAATAAACACAAAATAGGCATATGCGGCGCAACAGGCTACACCGGACTTGAACTAGTCCGCTTGGTACTCAAGCGTCCAGACCTGGAGATTGTTTTTTTAACTAGCCAAAAGCACTCAGGGACAAAGTTTGACCAAATTCAAGCCGAATTCAGAGGAGAGCTTGAGCTTGAGTACCAAAAACTAGAACAAAGTTTTATAAAATCCTTATCAAGGCATAAAGTAGATTGTGTATTTTTTGCAACACCTAATGGCATCTGCAAAGACTATGCTGGAGATCTTCTAGAAAAAAACATCCATGTCATTGATCTGAGTGCAGATTTCAGACTCGATGACTGCAAAACTTACCAAGAATGGTACGGTCAAGAGCGCCAAGATCATGAGCTAAATGCAAAGGCTATTTATGGACTTACAGAGTTTAATTCAGAGCTTGTCAAAGCAAACACTGACAGTGCTGTATTAATCGCAAATCCTGGTTGTTATACCACTGCTTCAATCCTGGCACTGACACCTCTTTTAGACTACGCCAGCACACAAAAAGATTTCATAGACTGGAATTCAATTATCATAGATGGCAAATCTGGACTCAGTGGCGCAGGTAAAAACCTTGAAGAAAAATTACTGTTCTCAGAAAGTAACGAGAGCTGCTCGCCATATAAACTTGGTGGAAGTCATAGGCATATTCCTGAGCTAGAAGATTTTTTCAAAAGACGCACTAGTAAAGAAATCACTCTTAGTTTCTCCCCGCATTTAATTCCGATGACTAGAGGCTTGCTGGTGACTTGTTACGTCTCTCTAAAAACAAAACTCCCTGGTACTGAAGGCATCCAGCTAATCCATGAGATTTACAGCAAAGCCTACTCAAAATCAAAGCAAGTAATCTTACTAGAACAAAACGAGTACCCTAACACTAAGCATGTTAGCAACAGCAATAAAGCTCAAGTTCAAGCTAATTTTGACGCGAGAACTCAAAGAGCTATTCTTACTTGTGCTATTGATAACCTTGGTAAAGGTGCTGCTGGTCAGGCATTAGAGAATTTTGAGCTTTTAATGGCAGAAACTGCTCCCATATAAAAAAATGACACTCCACCTAAATTTTGCTAAGCTCCTAGCAAAAGTCGCCAAACCTAATACAGAAAGCGAAGGTCTTAAGCTTTAGCAAGAGCTCCAGCAGTTGTTCTATTTAATTCCAAAGTTGCAGGGAATAATTCTCGAGGAGTAACTCGACCAAAATGGTACTTTACTTCATGATCGCTGTTAGGGCCATCAACTTTTAGATGCTGTATTTTTACATCAGCATATTTTTTAATAAGATCAGCATGCTCAGAAGTGTCAAACTCCCCTTGAGAACTAAGAATTAAATGAACCAATTGTATGGGTCCTTCCTTGTCTATATCTTCCAGATGTTTCTGAGATATAGTTACTCCACCACTTCCATAGTCATGTTCTATAGCTGAATCCAAAGAATGTCTTTGCAGCTTATCCAAGTTAATTGGTTGAGAACTTATATCTGTTCCTTTATCATTAGATACTTTTCTTTGATAGATTGAACTACTTGGTAGTGGCTGATCTAAAAGTGCTTCGTTTAAAATTTGCATGTTATTGATAATACCCCAGTGCGGAACACAATGTCAATCTTTCTTTTTATCTTTCTCAGCTTCCAACTCTAATTTCTTAGCTTCGTATTTTTTATCAAGCTTGGCTATTTTATCTAAGGTATCTTGGCTTACTGGAATAGTTTCATCCAGCTTAGCTTTAGCTACTTCTATTGCTTTCATGAGCTGCTTGTCTTGAGCATCTTCAGGCTGACGCACACCAAACTTAACATTGGGGTCAAAAAACCATGGGCCGCGGCTTAATTCATAGTCCAGCTTTTCTAGCTTAACTTCGTGGTCAGGAGCAATACCTTTTTTGTTGATATCGGTTTTGTTAGGAGTCAGGTATTTGGCGATAGTGACATTAACACCACTACCATCTCCAAGCTTATTAATTGCCTGAACCAAACCTTTACCGAAGGTTGTCGAGCCAACAATCTCAGCTCGTCCGTTGTCGCGCAAGGCTCCACTAAAAATCTCACTGGCACTAGCACTGTTGCTGTTGACCAACAAAACTATAGGTTTTTCTGTTGAGACTATTTTTCGTGAATTAAATGAGTTGACGTAACCGTTTTTATTAACAGTACTGACAATGACACCGTCATTCAAAAACATGTCAGAGATTACCATCGCGTTGTTGAGTAAGCCGCCAGGATTATTACGGAGATCAATAATAAAAGCTTTAGCTTCTTTATCAAGACTATCCATAGCTGTAAGCAGCTCTTCAACAGTGTCTTTGGATATAAAAGTGCTGAGTCGAATATAGCCGACATCAGAGAATATAATTTTGGCTTGCCCATCAGGAATAGCTTTGATAGGAATAACAGCACGGGTGATGGTTTTATCGAACTTATCATCTTCTCGTTTGATAGTAAGAGTGACCTGGGTATCAACTGGGCCTCGGATCATTTTTGCAGCTTCTTCAATAGATAAACCAGATGTGTTCTTGCCATCTATCTCAACGATCAAATCATTAGGTCTCAAATCAGCCTTAGCTCCAGGGGTACCTTCTATTGGGGCAATGATAACGACTCGTCCAGATTTATCTAGGCCTATTTGTATACCAACACCAGTAAGCTCAGCTTCTATGGATTCTTTTTCTTCTTCAAAAGCTTTACGATCTAAAAAGCGAGTATAGCGATCTCCCAGTGAAGCTATCATAGTAGAGATCGCGACAGTTGCATCTTCACGGTTTGTTAGATACTCATCATAGCGGTGTCGCCAGATATCCCAATCTTGATAGTTATAATGCTGGTCAACGTAGTCTGATTTGATGATTTTCCAGACCTTGTCATAGAGCTGAATTGGCGGCACATCTGGGTACTTATTCTTTTTCTCTTCTTCTTTTTTGAGAATACGCAGAGCTGAAGCTGGCATCACTAAAAACAAACAAAGTAGTAGAACAAATTTACGCATGAATCTTTTTATTTTACTATCGATTAATGGAGTGTCGTCAAACCTTATACACGACCATCGTCGATTACAGCTCCGGTATCAACCGCGTGCAAAAACATATACTCAGACTTGACCCCGCTTTGTAACCAAGCAGTTTGCATCGCACTTGCAACAGTCTCAGCTTTTGCTGTTCCATCTACCACTGCAATCAACGCCGAGCCTGCGCCGGAAAGCATAGTACCAATAGCACCAGCCTCATTACCCATATCCAAGACATAGCGCATGCCAGGTACTAAACTCGCCCGGTATTTTTGGTGCAACCTGTCTTTAAAACATTTTTTCAAGACTTCTGTATTTTTATCTGCCAGTGCAGCAATTAAAAGCGAGCTATAGCCTAGATTAAAAACAGCATCTCCAAATTCAACCTTAGCTGGTAAAACCGAACGAGCTTTTGCTGTGGGTACTTTAAAGTCAGGCACCACGACTACAAAAAACAGCTCATGATCCCAATCTAGCTTGATATAGCTCAATTGCTGGTCAGCATAAACACAAGTAACCAAGCCCCCCAGAATTGCAGGGCAAATATTATCAGGGTGCCCATCTAGCTGAGTACCAATTTTCAAAATTTGGTGCTGATCATATTTGTTACCCAGGATTTTATTTGCAGCATAAAGACCAGCCACAATAGCTGTGGAACTAGACCCAAAACCACCGCTTGTGGGAATACCCGCTTCGAAATGCACCTTAACTGAAGGAATTGCTTGATTATTTTTCTTGAAAAGGTACTCAAAAGCACGGTAGAGAAGATTTTCTTTGCTATCAGGTACTTGCCCTTTTGCCAGGTTTGTAGAGTACTCAAACTCACCTTCAGTAGATTCTAGTAATTCAAATGAATAAGTGTTGTACAGATCCATTGCTAAGCCTAAGGCATCAAAACCTGGACCAAGATTAGACGTACTTGCTGGTACTTTAACTGAAAATTTTCTCACCTTTAGCATTATATCTTTCAAATGGGCACAATATCACTATGGTTAAAAGCCCCGAGCTGGATGAATTTTGTCAGTTGCTGCTAGAGGTAGCTTCGGCCATGAAAAAAAGTAACGAGCTTCCTGCCTACCTTGTGGGTAAAGCACGAGAAATCAACGCCGGGCATCACCTGAAAAAACTTGAAGAAGCTGTTAATAACGAGGAGCTTAACCTCATGGAGCTATTCAATAAAGCTCACCCTCAGCATAAAATTTGCTCAGAAGAGGACTCCAGACGTAAGCTTGACGTCGTAGATAAACTTTATAATGCCTTACCTAAAGTAAACAGAATCAAAGCCGGTAGTTTTAAGTTGATGTTAGATCGTTTCGTTGCCTCTCATAAGCTTGCGATTCGCTATTATGAGATTATCGAAGAGCTTTTGCTTGAATACGAAAAACAACTTGGTCCAAAGCAGGCAGAGGCTCAGGGAGTGGCTTTCAGCAAATATCAGATGGCTCAAAGTAAAGAAGAAAACGAAGAAGTTGGGGCTTGAAAAAAATTCCTTATAAATATTTCACAAAATTCCTGTGTATTTCTGGCTCTAACTTGCTAATATTCTAAATCCGCGCATGAGACAGCTCACACGCGGTTAGTAATCTGAAAACTGAATAATAGGTGAATTAAAATACATCTCGTTATGAGAATTTGAGTAGGCCATGCTCTAGCGCGTAATCCGAATGTGGTTACAATGCGTGAATAGCGGGCACAACCTGTTTTTGAATTTTATTTAAAAAACACTTTGTGTTTTGTTATGGAGAGTTTGATCCTAGCTCAGGACTAACGCTGACGGTATGCTTTATACATGCAAGTCGAACGGAAAGGCCCCTTCGGGGGTACTCGAGTGGCGGACGGGTGAGTAACACGTAGGAAGCTACCCTTTAGTGGGGGACAACCACGAGAAATCGTGGCTAATACCCCATATGTTTTCGAATGAAAGGCTTCGGCCGCTAAAGGAGGCGCCTGCGTCTGATTAGCTAGTTGGTGAGGTAAAGGCTCACCAAGGCGACGATCAGTAGCTGGTTTGAGAGGATGATCAGCCACAATGGGACTGAGATACGGCCCATACTCCTACGGGAGGCAGCAGTAGGGAATCTTGCGCAATGGGCGAAAGCCTGACGCAGCAATACCGTGTGCGGGAAGACGCTTTGTGGAGTGTAAACCGCTGTCAGATGGGAAGAATAAATGACTGTACCATCAAAGGAAGCACCGGCTAACTCTGTGCCAGCAGCCGCGGTAATACAGAGGGTGCAAGCGTTGTCCGGATTTATTGGGCGTAAAGCGTCTGTAGGTTGTTTTGCAAGTCTGAAGTGAAAGAACGGGGCTCAACCCCGTCCACGCTTTGGAAACTGCAAGACTAGAATTAGCTAGAGGTAAGTGGAATTTCCAGTGTAGCGGTGAAATGCGTAGATATTGGAAGGAACACCAGAGGCGAAGGCGGCTTACTGGGGCTAAATTGACACTGAGAGACGAAAGCCTGGGGAGCGAAAGGGATTAGATACCCCTGTAGTCCAGGCCGTAAACGATGAGTACTAGTCGCTTCGGGAATCGACCCCTGGGGTGATGTAGCTAACGCGTTAAGTACTCCGCCTGAGTAGTATGCACGCAAGTGTGAAACTCAAAGGAATTGACGGGGACCCGCACAAGCGGTGGAACATGTGGTTTAATTCGATGCAACGCGAAGAAC
>CAWUIS010000059.1:0-8965 GCA_963922625.1 uncultured Candidatus Melainabacteria bacterium
TGGAAGATTACAGAATCTAAGCATGGAAGAGATGCTTGAATACATTAATTTTGATAAAGAACGCTGTATTGAATGCTTAAAGTTTTCAAAACCAGGGTGTAACAAGGATGTCGAGAAAGAGTTTTTAAGTTGTTTTGAACCATTGGAAACTCAAGCAAAGAAATATTCCGCACCTGAACATACAATGATATTTCATGTTCAACACTTGGCACAGCTACATAAAGCTATAGAAAATCATGGACTTAAGAAAGATGATTCTATGATTAAAGCTTATTATTATGTCACACTTATTGGGGTTTATCATATATTGAACAATACACTTAATATGTACCAAAACACGGAACTAAGCATTGAAAATATCTTTGAGGAGCCTGAGTTGATGAACATAGTTAATAAGATCCCAGGTATAAATCAACTTGAGCAGAAACATCTTGGCGTAAAATATGAATTATATAATGCATTTGAATTATTCAAGGAAATGTGCCCTTATAAACTTAATTAACCTCTGAATTAACAAATTGCTCTGGGTCAGTACTAACACCATAGAGATATGTACCCCAGTGTAAATGAGGACCAGTTGAAATACCTGTGTGACCAACCTCACCTATTTTCTGTCCTTGTTTTACTTTTTGTCCTTGTTTGACTTCAATTTTACTCAAGTGCATATAGATAGAAGTAAGATAGTGACCATGATCCAGAATGATGGAGTTACCATGTATGACAAAGCCCTCTTTTTCTTTACCAACAACTTCAACTACTCCAGCTGCTGGTGCAAAAACCGGGCTTCCTTTAGCACCGGCAAAGTCCAGTCCTTTATGGTAACTGCTAACAGGTGCCCCATTATAAGATCGCTTAACCCCAAAGGGACTAGATTTTGCAGCATTACTCGGGTAAATAAACTTAGATTGCCAAAACTTGGTTTCATTGCGTGCACGTAATCCAGATCCAATTTGACTTAGTTCTTTTTGTGTGGGACTTAGACTAGATTTATCTGGGTCAAGCGTTATTTTTGAAATTGGCTTTTTATTATCAGCCACTGTTACTTTTTCTCTAGCTTCCCAATCACCCTCACGCACAAGGATTGAATAAGTACCGGGCTTAGTTAAGTTTTCAATAGGAATTAAAGCTCTAAAGACTTTCAAGGTTTTTCTTTTACGGGCTTTTTTGCCAATAGGAGTCCACTCACTATCAGAATCAGGATCATCAATTTCAAACATCTCAAACTCTTTAGTGTTGAACCAAATCCTAGGTTTTTTCTTATGATTTTTTACATACACCTGAAAAAACTCACCTTGTTTCTTATCAGTCTCAAGAACTATAAGTTTTCCTTCTGGCTTGGCATCTACTAATAAGTTCGTTAGTGCTAACACAGCTAAACAACTGGAAACTAGCATTAGCTTTTTGAAACAACTCTTCATCAAAAATCCTAATTAAATTATATTACTGCCTTGTAAAAATCAACACCATATTTTTTTGGAAATTTATGAGCTTTTGGCTTGAAGTTTTCATTTTTTAATGATATATTTATTTTGTCGATGCTTTTACACTCAGAACCAAAAACAAAAAAGTCCAAAGCAACCAAGGCAAAAATTCTTGATACAGCCAAGCAAGTTTTTGCAAACAAAGGTTTTCATAAAAGCACTGTCAAAGATATCACCAAAGCTGCCAATCTTGGCTATGGTACTTTTTATCTATACTTCAAAGACAAAAAAGAAGTTTTTTATGCTCTTGTTGAGCAAGTTGAAGGAGAAATTTATACCGCACACGAAGATGGTGCTGACATCGAGCAAGACTATCCCCGCGGACGCAGCTCCTACAGAGCACTGAGAAAAGATTTGAAGGCAATTCTAGAAAGCTTCAGGAGCAACTATACCGTCCTGCGTTTCAGTAACGAGCTTGCATTGATTGATGAAGCTTTTGCTCGCAAGTATGAATCCATCAAAGACAAACTGCACGAGCGCACCAAACAAATTCTAGAAAAAAGTGGTCTTGTTTCTGTAAATTTAGATGTTGCAGCAACAGGTATCTCTGGCATGATTGAAGCCGCTGCAACAAAATGGGCAAAAATCAGCCACGAAAATAACGATGAAAACATCGATGCAATTTTACCAACGCTTACTAAGCTTTACTTTAAAGCTGTCTCCTGACCTTGCCCTTAAAACCAAACTACAAGGTTTCTACTACGCTTGCAATCCCCTGTCCAAAACCTACACACATAGTCAACAGACCACGTTTTAGATTTCTCCTTTCTAACTCATTGACAAGCGTAGTAAGAATACGAGCCCCTGAACATCCTAGAGGATGACCTAATGCAATAGCTCCGCCGTTGACATTAAGTTTGACTTCTGGGATGTTCAGCTCTTTTTGAGAGGCTAAAACTACAGAAGCAAAAGCTTCATTCACTTCTATCAAATCCATATCTTCAATACTCATACCAGTTTTTGCAAGTACTCCTGCAACAGCAGGAATTGGTCCTGTGAGTTGCAATTCAGGATCTAAACCACAAACGAAAGTCTTGATAATTTTAGCCCTTGCTTTAAGACCATATTTTTCTAAGCCCGCTTTGCTTGCCATAAGTACAGCGGAAGCACCGTCAGTGATTTGACTTGAATTAGCAGCAGTAACCACACCGTCATCTTTAAAAGGTGTTTTTAAACTTGCCATTTTCTCTTTATCAACACTAGCTCTAATGCCTTCATCTTTATCAACGCAACCATGGCTGGGGCTATCTACAGCAACAATTTCATTTTTAAAATAGCCAGCTTCTTGAGCAGCAAAAGCTTTTTTGTGTGAATTGATACTAAACTCATCTAAATCTTCTCTAGTAAATCCCCATTTTTCTGCAATCATTTCTCCTGATTGTCCCATTGACTTGACTTGGTACTTATTTAAGTAAGCTTCTGATAATGTCGTGTCCTGTTTTGGTGACATCGGCAATGGCATTCCATCAATACCCATAGGCACGCGGCTCATAGACTCAACTCCACCAGCAATCAAAAGATCATTATCACCAGCTCTAATTCCTTGAGAAGCCAGCTCCACAGCTTGCAAGCCAGAGCTACACATGCGGTTAAGCTGCACGCCAGGCACATTTTTGTCTAAAGCCAAAAGTGCAATCAGACGAGCTATATTCATACCTTGTTCACCGCAAGCTGTGACACAACCGTATATAAGATCTTCAACAGCTTTAGGGTCTAAATTATTTCTTTCAATAAGCGCTTTAACCGGTATCGCTCCTAAATCCACGGGATGAATATCAGAAAGAGACGAGCCCATTTTGCCACGACCCATTGGTGTTCTTACTAGATCTACGATAAAAGCTTCTTGCATATAGCTAGATTATACCCAGGCTAACAAGTCAATCGCATTGCGACAAGGTCTTTAAAGAAGATTTGAAATTGCAGCGACTAAATTTTCTTGCCTTAAAAGTGACTCACCCACTAAAAATGCTTTAGCACCCATATTATATAAAATCAAAATATCTTGCTTACTTGCAATGCCAGATTCACTGACAACAATTTTGGTTTCAAGGTCATATTTAAACTTACTCAGTAGTTTAGAGCTAGTATCCAAGCTAGTTTCAAAAGTATCAAGGTTACGATTATTAATACCAATAAGCTCAAAATCAAGTTCAATGACTCTTTGCATCTCACGTTCGTTATGCACTTCTACCAAAACATCCATGCCGTATTCATAAGCAAGCCCAGAAAGATCTTCAAGTGCATCATCATCCAAAGCACGGGCAATCAGTAAAATAGCATCAGCACCGGAGAGTCTGGCATGAGCCACTTGCCTCGGGTCAATAATAAACTCCTTACACAAACTAGGCTTTGACATTTCCGATGAAACCATAATCAAGTTTTCAAAACTACCTTGAAAGTATTTATTGTCGGTCAGCACAGAAAAGCAATGTGCTCCACCAATACTATAAGAATTTGCAATATCAATTACATCAAAATCTTCTCTGATAATGCCTTTGCTCGGGCTTGCTTTTTTAATTTCTGCAATCAGTGCCGGACCTTCAGCCTCTCTTAGAGCTTGAGTAAAACCTTTTGTCAAAGGCAAAGCTTCGCTTTCCAGCAAATCACTGATCTGGTTATCAAGGTTTTCAAAATTTTCAAATGAATCAAGCTCTTTTCTTTTGTGCTCGATTATTTCATCAAGTATGGTCATTATTCGGTAATCATGCCTGCTGCAACAGTCTCAAAACTAGCCTCATCGACAATAATAAAAGAGCCAGTGGTTTTGTTTTCTTTGTATAAATCATAGAAAAGCTCTTCACTAGAATTAAGACTCACTTTAGCGATGCTGTTAAGTTCAAGCTTTGAAGACTCGCTCTCCTCAAAGACCAAGCTTTGTAAATTCAGCTCGTTGTTAAGGTTTTCAAGTATCACTTTAGTCCAACGTTTATTGTGTTTCATCCAATAACGCTTGCCTGTTTCAGCTGGCTTAGCGTTGAGCCATGTGAGTATAGCTTCGATTCTATTACTAGATCTAGGGACACTATCTTTGGCACAAATCACAGATCCTCTTGAAATATCAACATCGTCTTCAAGTAGTAATGTTGGTGATAAGCCTGGTGAAACGGCTTCAACATCTTTGCCGCCTATTTGTATATTTTTAATTTTGCTAGTTTGAGCTCCTGGGTAAACAGAAACTTCATCGCCAATGCTAATAGTACCGCTAGCAACAGTGCCAGCATAGCCTCTATAGTCATGAAATTCTCTAGACTGAGGTCTTACTACCCATTGAACAGGATATCTAAATTTATCAAAATCGCTTGCTGGGTTTACAGGCAAATCATCCAAGAAGTTAATCAAAGACTCTCCTTCAAACCAAGTCATGTTCTCAGATTTATTGACGATATTATCACCTTCAAGTGCTGAGATTGGCAAGAAATGATACTGTGAGTTTGACTCTTCTGATTCAAGCCAAGATTGTATTTCAGTGCAGATGTCTTGATAACGCTCTTGTGAATAATCAACAAGGTCCATTTTATTAACTGCAAAAATTATATTAGAGACACCCAGTAAAAGTGAGAGGTATGTATGCCTACGGCTTTGTTCGATAAAGCCTGCTTTTGCATCAATCAAAATGATGGCAGCTTCAGCTGTACTAGCACCAGTAACCATGTTTTTGGTGTACTGCACGTGCCCAGGACAATCAGCTAAGATATATTTTCTTTTATCAGAACTAAAATACCTGTAGGCAACATCAATAGTAATACCCTGCTCCCTTTCTGCTCTCAAACCATCAGTGAGAAAAGCGAGGTTGATTGTCTCATTGCCGTAACGCTCTTTAGCAGCCTCGATATTTTCAAGTTGATCTTGAAGGATTTTTTTTGAATCGTAAAGCAGCCTTCCAATCAATGTAGATTTGCCGTTATCAACACTACCAGCAGTTACTATCCTTAAAACACTTGAGCTCATTAAATTATCAGCATTAGTACTTTTACTTTCTTTTTGATCAGTCAATGTCATTTAGAAATATCCTTCTTTTTTACGATCTTCCATTGCAGCTTCGCTGGTTCTATCATCAGCTCTGCTTTGTCCTCTTTCTGAAGTCCGGGTTGCAATAATCTCTTCGATTACTTTTTCGATATTGTCAGCATCAGATGGTATAGCTGAAGTACAACTCATATCACCGACTGTTCTATAACGCACCATTTCTTCAAAGATATCTTCACCAGGTAGCCTTTCGATAAAAGACGACGGGGTCAAGAGCATGCCGTTTCTATTAAAGACTTTTCTTTTTTTAGCAAAATATAGCTCTGGTATAGCAATGTTTTCTTTTTGGATATATTGCCACACATCCATTTCAGTCCAATTACTCAAAGGAAAAACTCTAAAATGCTCTCCTTGTCTATGACGTCCGTTATATAAAGCCCAAAGTTCAGGTCTCTGGTTTTTTGGATCCCATTGACCAAAGGCATCTCTATGGCTAAAGATCCGCTCTTTTGCTCGAGCGCGCTCCTCGTCTCTTCTAGCACCACCAATAGCAGCATCAAAGCCATGCTCTTTGATAGCATCCAAAAGTGTTACTGATTGAAGACGGTTACGACTAGCATAAGGACCCGTTTCTTCTTCTACTCTGCCATCATCGATAGACTTTTGTACCGAAGCTACAACTAATCTAAGACCATATTCTTCAACTATTTTGTCTCTAAACTCAATTGCTTCTGGAAAATTATGCCCGGTATCAACATGCATTAAAGGAAATGGTAATTTAGCTGGACCAAAAGCTTTGAGGGCAAGGTGCAATACAACAATAGAATCTTTACCGGCACTAAAGAGTAATACCGGTTTTTCACATTCAGCAGCAAGCTCCCTAAGGATATTGATAGATTCTGCTTCAAGGTAGGTCAGTGTATCGAGCTTATCGAGCAACATAAGCTAGTAGTTTAGCATTAACAAGGGCTGATATATCTAATTTAGGGAAATCTTAGGCTCTTTAAAGGCAGTCCTACCGTCAACACAATTGTCAAAAATCATTTTCAGATCAAGTTTGAGCCTTGAAACCTTAATACCTTTGAACTGGGCTGGTGCACCTTGAAAATTATTAATTGCTTTATGCCAGACTTTATTTGCACCAAAAGCATTGCCTTGACGTAACAAATGTAAAGCCGCTGCACATTGCACTAAAGCTTGATACCATTTCTTTTCGTCGTCTCTATAACTCTCGTTCCAACAAGCTTCAAATTCTTCATGGGCTTCATGATACTTGCCACTGTTAAATAATTTGATCCCTTTCTGTAATTGCATTTGTGTCTTCATTATAATTACCTCATGCCTCAAAAAAACTTTATCATTTACGACGGTGAATGCGGCTTCTGCAATAAAGGCATTGAAAGATTCAAGTCCATTATCGGAGATCGCATTGAATATATACCCAGGCAAAATCTTGAGAATAACCCCTACGGTATCGACTTAGAAGATTTTAATAAATCAGTAAAATATTTCGAGTACTTAGACAAAAAGAAAGTCTATTTGGATGAGGCAAATCCGTATTTAAAATATTTTGAGGATGCCAGAGTTTTTTCTGCTGCCTACGCTGTTTATAAAGCACTTGCTAATAACCCATATTTTAGCTGGCTTTTGTTTTGTTATAAAAATCTACCTCTGTTTAAAAACTTCAGCGAAGGAGTTTATGCTGTAATAGCTAGGTACCGGCATGTATTCAATTGAAGCTAACGAGCTATCCACCAAAGAAAAATATTTTTTACTTACAGGTGGTATTGCACCAAGACCAATAGCTTTTGTCTCCACCCAATCGGCATCAGGCATTAATAACCTTGCGCCTTTTTCATTTTTTAATGCCATGAGCTCAACGCCGCCTATAGTAGTTTTTTCACCAGCGATTAGTCCTGATAAAGAGCGCCCTTATAAAGATACTTACCTCAACCTTAAAGAGACAGGAGAATGTGTTGTACAGATGGTAAGCCATAGCATGGTTGAGCGAATGAATATTTGCGCTCAAAATTTTGCTCCAGAACTAAGTGAGTTTGATGAAGCTGGTTTTGAGATGGTCGCTTCTGATTTGGTCAAAGTGCCGCGTGTTAAAGAATCGCCTTTTCAAATGGAAGCTAAACTAATTGAACTAAAAGAACTTGGGCACGAGCCAGGTGCTGGTAACTTATGTATCTGTGAGATTTTAAAATTTCATATTGACCAGAAAATTTTCAAGCCGAACTCAACACGAATAGACCCAAATAAAATTGATCTTGTTGGGCGTAATGGAGAGCACTACTACACTAGAGCTTCAGGCGAGGCTTTTGAGTTGAAAAGATAGAAAGAATAGACTCGCTTTGCCCGCATAAGTTTTGCAAAATAGAAAAAGGCATAAATAAAGCAACAAGAGGTAATAAATAGAAAGCCATACCATTTTTTAGTTTGCTTTTCAGAAATGTAGTTTGTAAAAAATTCTGCATCGAAATAGCCCACTGAGCAGCATCAGCTTCAGCATAAAAATTAATTTTATTAAAGCCACAGTTAGATGCTAGCAATGCAAGATTGTTTTTATTAAACAAAAAAGTATGCCGAGGCGCATGAAAACCAGCCCAATACTTAGCAAAAATTTTCAAGTCCCAAGCATCGCTATTAGGAGTAATCACAATGACTTTTCCTGCCGGACTAAGTTTTGTTTGACAGACTTGAAGAAGCGCTTCAGGCTCCAAAAAGTGCTCTATGACATTGTTAAGAATAATGACATCGAAGCTCTCATTAAATGCAAGTTCTTTTTCTGCATTAGCAACAATTGTTTTGACACCATGCACCTTCAAGAGATGAGAGGCTTTGTCTGAAAAATCTTGACCATAAAGTTTGTCATAACCAAGATTTTTCAGTGCCACTAGAAGCTGTCCATTACCATAACCAATCTCAAGGATTCTGGATTTAGTATCAGGAAAATGTTTAGCCAGCTTTTTTGCCTGCTGTTCAAAGCGATATTTTTTCAGAAAAGTAAATAAACCATCTCCTAGTGGCATATAGTTGCGGTAGTTTTCTGGATAAAAAGTCTCGATATCTTCTGACTTTGGTAGTGGGTGTTGGCTCAGTAAACCGCAACCAGCACACCGACTGTAATTTACTGGCTGATAACTGCCGTATTCAAAGTCATCTAACTCTGTATATTTAATTTCTGCTTCATTTGTTTTACAAACAAAACAGCTCAATATTTACCAACCTCGATTTTATAATCTTCTGGTTCTATCTCTACATTTTGTTCAAGAGTAATTGGTCTACCAATACCTTCTGGTGTTTTAATCTGCGGTAGTGATGGTACAGGAAGCTTACAGACGTATTTTTCTTCATTGTATTTTTCCGGTTGCTTTTCTTTGTTATTGATCCAATCAATACCATGAAAGTCTTTAAAACCAAGTTTATGAACCTTCCAACGGCGCAATCTCATCGGCACATCCTCAGCCCAAGCATTATCAAGCCAGTTTGAAAAAACTTTTCTGAAAATTGGC
>CAWUIS010000060.1:0-8912 GCA_963922625.1 uncultured Candidatus Melainabacteria bacterium
AAACTTTCCAAGAAATTTTTCAAGCGATAATTGAGCATCAAAATTTTATAACTTGTGAACTAACAGCATATATTGTTGAAATTGCTGCTGGTTTGAGAATTAGAGAAGCCCATGACAGGATGATTGCTGCTACTGCAAAGTTTCTTGGTCTGCCCCTGATAACTTGTGATGAAGACATCACTTCCAGCGGTGCAGTAAAAACAATTTGGTAGTTATTTGTTTATAAAATTAATGGTAGCTGGAGGCAGATTTGAACTGCCGACCTGTGGGTTATGAATCCACCGCTCTCACCAACTGAGCTACCCAGCCATATTATTAGAATGTAGTGATTAAGAGAGTAGGGGCAATATGGCCTGATAAACCTTGGATTGCTTTGGGGTGCGCGCCACTGTTTGCTAGCCTAGTCCCGAATGTGTGTCTCAGTCATGCATTCTAATTTCCTTGATGTTAGCAGCCTTAATTGCGCTCTTGAAGGATTTTTTAGTATCTTTTACATTTTCTCCATTGTGGGCGTGTCGCCAAACGTAATGCAGAACTGAGATTTTTAATGCAGTAGTAAGGTTTAGGTTTAGTGAAAACATAGTCTGAGTTATGGTCAGGGCTTCCGTTAAGTCATAATAAATAGGGACCACAAAGACAAGAAAAAGTTTTGACGTGGCTCTTGTTCTAGATACACTTAGTTTTATTGTACTGAGTGATACGAATTGACCAGTTTGAGAAAATAGCGGGTTTCAAGCAAAGAAGGGACGCTGTAAGATACTATCACGATAACAGTTGACAATTACGAAGGGGCTGATCTAAGATAACAGGATGAGTAAAAATTTAACAAATCGGGGTGCAGGCAGAGTATACCAAATGAGAAAGGCTAAACAGGAATTAGCAGCAAAAAAGGCTATTAATGCCAAAAGAAAACCACCTCAAAAACCACCATCTCAGAGCGCAAGTGCCCATAGATTATCAAAAGCGCTTGCTCAAAAACCACCTAAAAAATAATATCGAGCTATATAAGCCTCAATGAAACGCTCAAAAGAGTTGAAAGAATTGAGGGACGGCACTGACCGTAGCTTACCTGAAGTATATGGAGTTGGTTCAACTAATGGCGTAAAAGCCCGAGAGCTTCTAATGCTCGACCTCATAAAAGAGAAGGAACAAGCAAATCAGCGTATTACTCAGAGAAACGTAAAAAATCATATATACAAGCAATTCATGGATTTAACTGGAGTCCATAGAAATACAGCTAGGAAAATCTACGATAGGGTTGCAGCTGAGGCTATTAAGCTTGTTGAAACTGGCGCCGTCTTTAATCAGATGGTTGAGAAGTCTTTCCAACTAATAAATAAGCCTATTGATTATTTAGAGCAGCATACTTTGTATGTTCATGGATATTAAATTTATTACAAGATCAGAGTTTGAATCTTTGCCTGGTATACCAAGCTCTGCGATATCTAATTCAGGAGAATGTAGCTCGGTAGAATATCATGCAAACGGAAAGGAAATTGAGAATAAACTTAAGCAGATTCATGACTATGGTTTTATTACAGGTATCAGAGACTGTATTGCTGTAGCTGTTATTCCAGATGATAAAAATAAACCAGCTAACATTATTCATTTCAATACAGGACATTTTTTAGACAATTTACCCTTGATAAAGGAGCTAATTCAACAGGGCCTTGGGGTTTATGATTTGAATAAATCTAAGTCTGTAATTTTGGGTGCTTTTGGTAAGAAAGTTGAGTTTGGAAAAGAATATGAAAAAAAATACAAAGAAAGTCAAAGGCTACTATCTCAAATACAGGCAGCCTTAAGCGACACTGGCACAGAGATTATTGAATTTATAGGTCAAATTCCGAAGCTAGAACCGCTTGCAGCGTGTGAAAGTCACATGTACCTTGATAGACAAAAAGAAACTATTTATATTTGCTCAGACTATTTAAAGGTTGCTCTTAACGAAGCTGGTAGAGTAGATGAATCTGCGCTTGAGTCTTATGGTGGAATTAGTGCCCGAGATGAAATAAGATCTTTTTTTGAGAAAATTTCAAGACCTGATTTAATTGACAATTAATTACCCATTTTTTAGACAAAAGAGCGTTCTTTTGTGCCTGATAACTGGATCTGATAAACAAACTACATAATCAATGTGAAGAATCTTTTACCTGCATGTTTCATAAAAGGAACTCTTTGTCTGTCATCATAAGTGTGACAGCCATAAGACCAGCCCTGTGAGGGTTTATTAGGGTTGCCAGGGTGAACTAATAGGGAAGAGTTTTTGAGGTCTGATAGGGTTAGTTTGGCATTTGCTATCCTTTGACCATTATTGTTAACTCTATGAGAATAAGCTCTTCCATCCCAAGAAAAAGGACGGTAGCTAGCACCATGTTTACCTTTACATGAAAGACAACCATTGGTTGTTTAGGTGTCAGTTTTAATTCGTCATTAACAATGCTCACAGTAAAAAACATGGATCTATCACCATAGCCTTTTCCACGTGCATTAGTAATGTCATTGGTTAATTGAACCGTAGCGCCATTATGTTTGTTTGCTAGTTTTGTAAGCTCAGCCTTATACTTAGGATTGTTTAAGGCTAGATTTTTTAATTTTTCTGCGTATACTTTTCCATTGCCTGTAGAGACAAGAGCGGTCTTATCAAGTTTTCCTTATTAAGCAGCTATAGCGAAGTTACCACTATCTTCTTCTGTCTTTCTGGCTAAAAGTTCTTTTTCAGAGATCGTTTCTAGGTTTATATTGTAGGCTGCAGTGAATTGATTTATTAGTCTTTTTAGATTGCTTTGTCCAGGAAAAGCATCCTGGCTAGTTTGAAACTTGCTATCACTAATGATAGTGATTTTTGATTTAAAGAGAGAAACAAGGTCTCTCATAATTGCTCGTATTAAATTTTCTTTGCTACTATCAATTTGGACATCATTGTTTTTGTTAAGAGCTCTGATGACAGCCTCGCTATGTAAAGTGAAGTTTTGTAAGTTTCTGTCTTGTAGTAAGAGATTTAAATTGTTCACTTGCTTGAATAATTTAGAAACCAGCTTCATTGCACTTTTGTCATTGTCATAAATTTGGTAGCTACCATCAGGCTGCTTAAACTCAGCGAGCTGATCTATGATTCCATGCTCTGTACCTTTCGAGCCAAGTTTATTGAAAATGATATGTTCAACTAAATTTGATTTATACTCTGGTACTGTTTTTCGAGTGAAGTCAATTACTCTTTTAGAATCCACGTCTAAAACTTTTACCAGGGCTTGATCCATACTTGGAAGAAGCGGTTCATGGTCGTTGTAATATTTTTTACGAATATCTTCGAAAAATTTTCTATGTCTTGGATTTGCAGCAATAATATCTTCTAGCTTTTTATAGATATTGAGCATATCATCAAGGTTGACCGTTACATCTCTGTTGCGTACTGGTATTGCTAGGACCGGTCCATGAGGATCTGCTCTTTTTATTTCATTTGCTTCGGCAGACTCTAGTGCTTCAAATTTACTGAATATATCTATGCAGAGCGCTTTAATGAGACCATGTCTGTAGTCTTCTGGTTTGAGCTTTTGTTTACTACTATAAGCATAAAATCCTTCCACGGTACCAGCAGCATTAATACCTGCAAGCTCATTGAAGAGTTTTGTATAAAGGCTATTAGGCAAGATTTTTTTAAGACTACCTTTTGCGTCAGTGTTTGTGTCAGCATCGTTAAAGAAAAATTCAAATATTTTGACTCTGTTTTCCAAAGCCCCAATTTTATTGGAATGTATTTTGGTTGAGCTTGCAATATAAAACATTAGTTGGGAGGCTAGTATCGCCAGACCAGGATCCCTGTGTTTACCGTAGTTAAGAACCTTCAGTATTAATGGCACTCCAGTTCTTAAAAAGCCAGCACCATCTATTTTATTTCTCATTTCCTGGTATTTTGATTCTTCTTGCTCAATACTTATTTGTGAAACATCCATGAGCTTTTTGGTTTCTGGATCACGAAACGCAGCCATGTCTCTAAAAAACTTGATGATTTTTCTGAACATTTTTTTCTGATCAATAGTCAGGACTTTTTCTGGGATATCGTCAATCGATGCTGACAAGTTTGAATAAAGATCTAGGATCAAATTGATTTGAGACACTTTAGTCATATCCCCGGTAATATCGGTTAGCTTAGCTAGGTCTTTATTAATACCGTATCTTCTTGCAAAATCCCTAAGATTAAAGAACTCACTTTGTTCCGTTCTGTCTCTTAAAGCGTTACCGATGTCAGCCATCTCGTAAGAAATATAGTTGAAACCTTCTTCTTTGCCTTTTTCTTTGATTAGTTCCTGATAGTAGGCTTTATTCTGTTTGAAAATAGCATTAAACCAAGGTACATCTTCATATAAACTTTGTTTGCTATAGCTATCGTCATTGCTTTTGATACCTTCACTGGTACTAATGGCATCAAAAGCAGCGAGCAGGGCTATCTCTATCATAATTCTTTCAAAGTGTCTGAAAAAACCTTCTTTGTTTTCAAGCTCTTCGACCAGTGAGAAGGCTTCGATTTCCTTGTCTTTGATTTTATGACTTGTATTGAACTTTCCAATAAAGTCTTCCACAAAGCTAAAGTCTTTTGATTGATATAAAGATGACAATTGATCTTTTTCAAAGGTCTGATTAAAGCCTAATGTCTTTAATATCTCATTATTTTTGAGTTCGTTTGTAGTCTTGCTAAGCTGTTTTTCAGCAAGGTAAAGGCTATGGAGAAAAACTCTCAAAGTTTTTTCTCTCAATGCAAGGTTTAGAACCCTGTCTCCCATTGTATTTGTTGTAGCTTGTTGTTCTTTTTGTTTTGCACGCCTTTGAATCTTAAGACGACTATAAATAGTTTTAAACAAGTCTTTGAGTATATCCTTTATAAATTGCGTTTCGTATTTTTTATGACCCGTGAATTGATAATTTCCATTGTCTTCCTTTTTGAATAATACAGAACCCAGGCTTGCATTCAAGAAGATTTTTGCTGTTTGTAAATTTACATGTAAGTTTTTATCACTGATTTTACCGTCGTGTTCTATGCTTGATTGGAATTGCTCGACATGATCCTGAGATAAGGCTCCGTAATGTGATGCGTAAAAGATATTTCTAAATAAACTACTAGTATCAGGTGCTTGTAACTGCTCTACAACAGCCTCTCGAAGTTTTTGAGAGCTTCCGTTTGCAGATGTGAAAGTTTTGTCAGCAACAGTACTAAAAGCTTTTTCTATCGCTGATAAAGTCTGTTTTGCACAAAGCATTGATAACTCTTTGTTACTTTGTATTACTCTTGCTAGATTAATGTCGTTGGCTGGAAATCCTTTTCTCTTAAAAAGATCCTCTATGACTAAGGTCTGTAAATTATCAATGAAATCGATAGAGCGATTAACTAAGCTAGAGATTAACTGTACATACTGCTCTGGACCTGACTCTATTCCATTGAGAGTCTCAATTTTTTTGATTAGTTCACCATGAATTTTGCTTAGGTGAGTTGATTTTGCTTCGAAGAGTAAGTTTGCATCCAGTTTAAATCTTTCTTGAGCTGGTCTGAAATTTATAGTAGGTTCGTCTTCGGTGAAAGTTTGTCTTAAATTTGATGGACTAATCGAAGCTTTGATTAGTTCTGTTGCTGTAGTTGCTGAAAAGCGAGTCTCATCACTTATATTTTCTGTTTGCTCTTCTGTATTAACTAAGTCTCTAGCTTGCTTTCTTTGGTGTTCACGCACCTGAGATTGATTTTTGCTACTAAAAAGATTAAGACGTGGTAACCATGGTTTGATTCCACCAGAAATTTTATTGAAAATCCAAGATGGATTTAGTAGCGATAAGAATTGCATAATAGCGCTATACTCATTGTAGCAAACTGTATTTATACTTTAGGGGATTGGCGATGGTTTATTAAGTATATTTAATGAACCGCCAGGCTTGATTTTTCTTAGTATAGTCTCAATAACCTTGGATAATAAAGTTAAAGCATCGTATATAGAAATAGATAGTCAAGAGCAGAGTTTAAGTGCTTGGGGCTTAATCAGTAAGGAAATCGTAAAGGCCAAGCTGCTTAAAAATAATCTTGGTAAAATTCGCTTTATTTACCAAGGTGAAGTGATTGAGGCTATCCACACTAATATTTATAGTAGTCAGAGAAATACCGTATTGGCTAAAAACGATCAGTTTATTTGCCTAACAGAACATTTTCTAGCAGCCTGCACTTTAATGAAAATCAATGGTATCGACTTAGAATTAAGTCACCCTGAACTGCCTTTTGCAGATGGTAGCTCTATGCTTTGGTATAAGTTTTTTGAAGCTCTCCAGCTTGAAGCTGACACCAAAGATTTTGGCAGCATTGATTTAAAGTCTGAGCTTTTACTTGAAGATGATTTTGATAAATCTCGCTTTATTAAAATTGTGCCATCTCAAGAATTTCTTCTTGAGTACAGGCTCGATTATGAGCGCCCATTTAAGATGAGCCATAATTATCAATGGTCAGAAAAAGATGAGCTAACCGATATCTTAAAAGCTCGTACATTTAGTAATCTGCCAGAAAATAAGCTTTTAGGCTACCAGGATTGGGTTCTGGGGATGGATGAAAATGGTTTTGATCAAGAACTATTTTTTGAGGATGAAGCTGCTAGGCATAAAGCTCTGGATCTAATTGGTGACTTGAGTCTTTGTGGATTTAATCCATTAAGGTTAAATGCACATATAATTAGTTCTAAGGGTGGTCATGACTTGAATGCAAAAGCTGCACAAAAACTTGCCGATCTTTTTGGCTCTGATATTTAATTGTTTTGTTGCCAATGCTGCTTGGGCTGAAGATTTTGATTTGAAAATTAGGGGTGAAGCTATCTCAAAGCTAGCCGCTCTTGAAGTGCAGCTGGCTTTTGAACCCGAGCAAGCTTATGTACTTGCTGGAGACTTTAAAGTGCTTGGCAGTTTTTATGATATTGCTGTTAATGGAACCAATCTGAAAACCAGAGTACTTGAAACGGAAGTACTTTATAAGTATGTAGATCCAAGCTCCTCGCTTTTGAGAGTGTTTTTCTTAAATCCGGTAGCTTCGAGCGAGCTGGTAATCAAAGGTAAACTTGAGCGTAGTAATTACAGTGGCGATATTAAAGTGACTATCAAAGACCAGAGCTTTATCTCTGATTTTGCGCAAGAAGTTAACTCTGAAAATTTAAAAGCCGAGATTTTTGTTGATGATTCACAAGAAAACTTGCCATTTATTGGGATAAGTAGGGCTGAAGTTTTAGGACCAAAAACTCGTATCAAAAATGGTGAGCTGGTAATTGCTATTGGAAATATTGAAACCTATGGATTTAGTTTGAATCAGTCTATTGATAGTGTCAAAATTAATGGTCACAAAGGTACTGTAGTCAATGAAGGCATTATTACTTCAGTGATTCCTGTTGCGTCTATTGCAGATCTTGAGGAGCTTGATCTCAAGCTTGAGCTTGAAGTAGATAAAAGAATCATAGAGAAAAATCTAGGTTCTATTGCCCTAATAGATCCAATCTAAGCAGTTACTGGAAGCTTTGAGCCAACTTGAACAGCAAGGTCGCAGAGTCTATTTGAGTATCCGTATTCATTGTCGTACCAGCACAATATTTTGGCTTGCTTGTCACCAATCACTGTTGTCATTGAAGCATCAATAATAGCCGAGTGAGGGTTTGAAACAAAGTCAATCGATACCAAAGGCTCTTCAGTGTACTCTATTATTCCTTTTGATTTACCTTCAGATGCTTCTTTCAAGACTTTGTTGATAGATTCTTTGCTGATTGGGTTTTTGAATGTAAACACAACATCTGTTACCGAGACATTTGGGGTAGGAACGCGAATGGCAAAGCCATTTAATTTTCCTGCAAGATGGGGTAGTACTAGAGCAATAGCTTTTGCTGCACCCGTTGAAGTAGGGATCATTGATTGACCAGCAGCACGAGCTCTTCTTGGGTCTCTATGAGAATTGTCGAGTAATCTTTGGTCTGAAGTGTAAGAGTGGATGGTTGTCATTAAACCGTTTTCAATGCTAAAAGCATCATCTAAAACTTTAGTTACAGGTGCTAGGCAGTTAGTGGTGCAACTAGCATTGGAAATAATATGGTGCTCTTCAGGCTTGTAGTCCTCTTCGTTAACACCAACGACAATAGTGATATCTTCATTTTTTCCTGGTGCTGAAATTAGGACTTTTTTTGCACCTGACTCCAAGTGAATTTTTGCTTTTTCTGCATCTGTAAATACTCCAGTGCATTCAAGCACAATATCTACTCCAGCTGCTGCCCAATCAAGATTAGCAGGGTTGTAGTCTTTTAAAATTTTGCTTTTAAAGCCATCTACAGTAATACTATCTTCGCTTGCTTCTATGCTGCCTTTGTATCTTCCAAGCACACTGTCGTACTTTATTAAGTGCGCTGACGCTTGAGTGCTAGAGCTTGGATCGTTGATCGCAACAACTTCTATTTGATCACGAAAATTCTCGTTAATTGTTCTAAATACGTTTCTGCCAATTCTGCCAAAGCCATTAATACCAACTTTAATCTTAGTCATGGAGCAGATTGTATCACGAGAAAAGAGCTTCACTTTCTTTTAGGATTCGCATTCCAAAAGAGCTATGCTATCATCACAATCAATGGATAGACCTGATATCCCGGACTTCTTTATCAACCCAAATAAGGGTAGTTTTGACCCAGACCAATTTCTTGGAAAGTATAAATGGCTCATTATTGCTGTGGTTCTGGTGTTCTTGGTTTTCCCAAATATAGTAGTGCTTGTAGGTGCTGGTCAGAGAGCAGTTGTGTTTAATCGCATCTCTGGAATAGAAAAAAGAGTTTTACCAGAGGGTGTTCAACTAATCATTCCTTTAGTACAACAGGCAGTAATTTATAACGTTAGAGAAATTAGTTATATATTTTCAGACAAGT
>CAWUIS010000061.1:0-8882 GCA_963922625.1 uncultured Candidatus Melainabacteria bacterium
CGTAACCCTGCAAAAATCAGTGAAATTGTCTCTGAACACCAGCTAAACAGCTTTTCTGAGCTTGATGAGATGTTAGCAAAATCAAAGGCCGCTTTTAAGATTTGGTCTCAAGTGCCGGCACCTAAAAGAGCTGCTTACTTACAAAAAGCAAGAGATATTTTTGTTGAGCGTAAAGAAGCATTGTCACAAAGCCTGCACCAAGAAAACGGAAAACCATTAGTCGAAGCGAGAGGTGAAGTTCAAGAGATCATTGATGTATTCGATTTTTTCGTTGGAGAAGGTAGAAGAATTTATGGCATGACTGGTCAATCTGAAATGCCTGATAAAAGCATCATGACTATCCGTCAGCCAATTGGACCAGCTGTTTTTATTACTGCCTGGAATTTTCCTGCAGCTGTTCCTTCTTGGAAAGCTGCACCTGCCTTGATTACGGGCAACACATTTATACTCAAACCTTCTGAGCAAGCTCCTTTATCTGGAAAGCTCTTTGTTGATATCCTCAATGAAGCGGGTCTCCCTGAAGGTGTTGCTCAGCTAGCTTTTGGTGGTGCTGAAGTAGGTGAGTACCTTGCTAGCCATGACATCACAAAAATTATTAGCGTAACAGGCTCTGTTGCTGTTGGACAGAAAGTTGCTGAAATTGCTGCAAGAGGATTTAAAAAATGCTCTCTTGAGCTGGGTGGTAAAAATTCAACTATTGTTATGGCTGATGCTAATTTAGATCTTGTTGAAGATGGAGTACTTTGGGGTGCTTATGGCACTGGTGGTCAGCGTTGTACTAGTACTAGCCGTCTTATCATAGAAAAAGAAATTAGTGATGAGTTGATTTCACGGCTTAAAAATAGAGCTAGTGAACTTTACGATGAAGCTACAAAAATAGCAGCTGATAACTACGCACCTATCATCAACAAAAAACAACTCGAAAAAATCCATACTATGGTTCAAGCAGCACTAGATGAAGGAGCTGAGCTTGTTTGTGGTGGCAAAATTTTTGACGATGGTTCTTGTTGTGGTTATTACTACGCTCCAACTATCCTTAAAGCTAAGCATGGCATGAAGATCACTAAGCAAGAAGTTTTTGGTCCGGTGCTTTCTGTAATTGAACTAGAACCAAACTCAGATAAAGAAGCTGTCATGAATGCCGCACTTGAAATAGCAAATGACGTTGATTACGGACTTTCTAATGCTGTTTTTACCAAGGATATAAATCTGGCAATGAAAGCTGCTCATAGTTTTGAGTCAGGTTTGGTTTATGTAAACGCTCCGACTATTGGCGCTGAGTGCGGCGGAGCTTCGCAGTTTGGTGGTTGGAAACAAACCGGTAATGGTGGCAGAGAGTCTGGAGTCGCAGCTCTTGAGACTTATACACAATACAAAACTATATCTATTGATTATTCTAATAAGTTGCAAAGAGCACAAATTGATTAGTTTAAATTGTTATGCAGCAATTATAGTTGGTGGTGCTGGTGCGTAGGCTCCAGCTGCAAATTGTTGTACTTGATGCCTATATAGCCCAGTATTTGTGATGTCATAACGTCCTAGAGTTGTATAAGGACTTTGAAAACTATAGTTTCCTGAACCATAAGCAGATTGAGCGTAACCACCAAAATGATTGTGGCTTTGGTGATGATAAGCATGACGGTGTGGCTGGTTAAATTGGCTGTGGTAGTGATTAGGAGTTGGATGACCGAATGCCTGCATGGCATGAGTATGAGTGATATGGGCTGGATGAAAGTGTTGGTGTCTGAAAAATTGATTTAAGTAGTTGAAAATTGGGTTAGGGTTGTCTTGAAAAACTTTATCAAGATACTGAAACATTTGATATCGGCGAGACATCCTTTGATAACCCTGTGAGGCATATGCTGTTGGTACGGACCAAGACACATATATAAAAATTTATAATTTATAAGATCTATATGCTTAATCTCTTAAGCTGTTGTTAATCTCAATTTTTCACTAGCTAAACGTGCTAGTTCTGTAAGCTGATTTTCTTTTTGTGTTATCAGATATCCAATCATTGTTGGGGCTAAAGGTTTTAATCCTTTTAGTTGGGCAATAGTTAACTTAGAAAAGTCTATTTGCGCGCTATCTGCAATTTGACCTTCCATGTATTGTTTGTATTCTTTATAAAAAACAGGTCCAAAAGATTTAAATATTGGATCAAAGTCTTTTTGAATAGCAGCTAGTTGTGTAGGATCACCAGCACTGGATAGCATTCTTGCCCAAAAGGCATCTAGTTGTCTTGCTTTTTCTTCATCTAAAAATCTTTCTTGAGCATAAGCTGCTTTTTCTAATTGCCATCTTTCTGCTACAGGTGAGTAACTAGTGTGACTTTCACTGACTGGTAATGCTAATGCCACTTGAAACTCCCTTAACCTAGTCTTAACCTAATAGTAAAAAGAACTCAAGCTTTGAAAATTGATAATATAATCTCTTAAATGCCAGAAGAAAAAGCAAAATTATGGTCATCCGAGAACATCAAGGGTTTAGATTCATCTCTAAATGACTTCAACTCTAGCCTTGATTTTGACTATGTCCTGATTGAAAAAGATATTGAAGCTACTAAAGCTCATGTGAAAATGCTTGAAAAACAAGGTATTTTAGAAAAAGCTGACCTAGATTCGATATTAAATGGTCTAGATAAACTTCTTGAAGACTTTAACAACTTTACCTTAGATGATGAACTTTATGAAGATATTCATTCTTTCGTAGAATTAAATTTGACTAGTCTTATCGGCAAAAACGGAAAAAAAATCCATACTGGCAGAAGTAGAAATGATCTGGTTGCCACTGATCTGAGACTATGGCTGAGAGATGAGCTAGATCAAAGTATTAAACTGCTAGAGCTTCTGCTTAAGTCACTAATTGAAAGGGCAGAGGCTGATATTGATTGTTTTATGCCGGGATATACCCATCTACAGCAGGCACAGATTATTTCTTTGGCGCATCATTGGCTTGCACATGTAGCAAGATTCAAAAGAGACATAGAAAGACTAAAAGATTGCCGCAAACGCGTCAACCATAACCCATTAGGATCAGGCGCACTTGCAGGTTCTACCATTGAACTCGATCGTTTCTACACCTCAGAGCTGATGAAATTCTCTGCACCATGTGACAACAGCCTTGATGCTGTTTCGGATAGAGATTTTGTTTTAGAATATGAATTCTGCTTATCGGCAGTTATGATGCATCTATCACAACTCTCAGAGGAACTAATCATATGGAATTCACAAGAATTTTCCTATATAAAAATCTCAGATAGTTTTGCTACTGGTAGTAGTATGATGCCCCAGAAAAAAAACCCAGACCTGCCAGAACTAATCAGAGGCAAAACCGGACGGGTATTTTCAGCTTTTACAGCTATGTTTATGACCATAAAAGGTCTTGCACTTGCTTATAACAAAGATCTTCAAGAAGATAAAGAAATGCTTTTTATGGCAAACGAGAACACACAAACATGCATATCAATGATGGCAAAGTTTCTACAAAACATCACTATCAACTCTGCAAGGATGTATTCAAATTGCGAAAACAGCTTTATGGCAGCAACAGACTTAGCTGAGTACTTGGTGAAAAAGGGGCTAGCTTTTAGAGACGCTTATAAAATCACTGGAGATATTGTTGCCTTTGCAACTAAGAACAATAAATACCTCAAAGATTTATCTCTTGAAGAATACCAAAAACATTCCGGTCTTTTTACAGAAGATATTTTTACAGCTATCACACCAGAATCCTGCGTCGATGCCAGAATGAGTTATGGCGGCACATCCAGAATCAGAATCAAAGAACAAATCAAAAAACAAAAAGAACAGTTTTCATGAAAATTAGACCCAGAAGACTTCGTCAAAACCAAAATATTAGAGACTTACTAGAAGAAACTACTGTAAGTGCTAATGATTTGATTTACCCCGTTTTTGTAAAAGATGGAATTGAGAGCAAAGAAGCAATCAGCACCATGCCTGGTATTTATAGACACAGCCTGGAGTCTTTGATCTATGAAATTGATGAGGCAATAAATCTTGGAATCAAAGCAATAGCCTTATTTCCGGTAATAGATGCAAGTCTTAAAACTGATGATGCTAAAGAAGCTTATAACCCAGAAGGCTTGATGCAAAAGTCTATAAGGGCTATAAAAACAAGATTCCCAGAGCTCATTGTCATTAGTGATATTGCGCTTGATCCTTATACCAGTCACGGACATGATGGCTTGATTGAGGATGGCAAAATTATTAATGATGAAACGGTAGTAATTTTGACGCGTATGGCATTAGTACAGGCTGATGCTGGCGCTGATATAGTAGCCCCATCAGATATGATGGATGGTCGTATTGCTGCTATTAGAGAAGCTTTGAACCAGAATAATTACCAAGAAACAATGATAATGTCCTACGCCGCGAAGTATTGTTCTGCTTTGTATAACCCTTTTAGAGAGGCTTTGGACTCACTTGCTGATAACAAATCCAGCTCAGAGTCTATCCCCTCTGATAAAAAAACCTACCAAATGAATTATGCCAATTCGCAAGAAGCCATTATTGAAGCAGATCTGGATATTAGTGAAGGTGCGGATATACTTATGGTGAAACCTGCTGCTTGGTATGGAGATATAATTACCAAATTTAAAGCACGCTATCAGCAAACTATTGCAGCCTATCAAGTAAGCGGTGAGTATGCCATGATCATGAATGCTGCACAAGCAAATATTATTGACAAAAACAAAGCTATGCACGAATCGCTTGTTTCTATCAAAAGAGCAGGAGCAGATTTAATACTAAGTTATTTTGCTAAAGATTTTTTATTACGCTAACTGCGCGAGAATAGCTTCAGCTTCAGCAATTTGAGCATCTATATTTGCTATTTGTTGTTCAAGTGAAACGCCACCAGAACGGCTTCTGCTTCTACTAGAACTTGAACCAGAACTTGCTTCTAGCCTAGCAATAAGCTCTAGTTTTTTAGCATTTAAGCTAGCAATTTTGTCTTCTGTAATCGAATATGAAAGAGATTTTGAATCATCAAAGTCTTCATCTGCAAGAGAACTTACTAAAACATTAACGGCATTGTGTATAGATTCAGAATTTTCAAGTCCATCATCTAGAAATCCATTAAGTACGTCATTTACTTGTTCTTGAAGTTCAGAGCTATAGACTTGCTCATTAATAACAGGAGTAGTAGTTCCACGTGATCCCCTAGACCTTGTTCTACTTCTGTTAGAGCCGTTGTTATTAGTCTCATTTATGTAAGAACTACCGTCATAGAGAGCATTTTTATAAACATCCAATACGCTGACAACAGTCTCACTAGCATTAGATGCTAATTGATCATATTGATGTAAAAATTCAGAAGCAGTTTGCGCATAAGACTCAACAAATTCACGAGCTTCTTCTTCAGGGAATTGTTCTAGAGCTGCACTATAGTCAAGACCAAGGTATGAAAATACTAGAATATCCTTGAAGGCTTGATTCTTTTCAGGGTCACCATAAAAATTTTCATTCTCTAAGTTGATTCCAGTAAGATTATAAAAATTAGTGTAAGCGCTACCGTAGAATAAATATTGATTTGGATCTTCAAAGAAAGCATTTAACTGCTCTTGCTGCTCTGCTTGTGATAAAGAAGCTATATAGTCAAATGCATCTTGCACAAGCTCTGCAGAAATAGCCGCGTTGTAAAGAAAGTCCGTATTTAAAGAGCCATAGAGATACTCGTCTTCAACTTCAGTTTGGAAGATATTAAAATCTAAAGCTGAAAGTTCACTAAAATCAAGTACGCTTTGACCATCCAGAAGAGCTATTTTTTGCTCACGAGTAATTGAAACCTTTTGATTAGCGTTTGTAAATAGTTCATCACCAACTCTTTCCCAATAAGATGTGTACCAGCCTTCATTAGCAACATCTTCAAGGCTTCCATCTTCTTGCAGTAAAGCCCATTGATTTGTAATTTCATCAAAAACAAAAACACCATTTCTCCGGTTAGAGCTATTTTTATCAGCAACAGCAGCATCCCACTCTTTAGCATCTACATCCAACTCTCTTATTGAGTGAATGACATCACCTTCTTCTTGACCGGAGATATTACTATTGTTTCTTCCTTCACCAAATTCATTACCATAATGAAAAACTTTGTCACCATCAGTGATATAAATACCTTTATTAAAAAAGAGAGAGGTTTTTTCACCGACTTGCTCTGAATTAAGCACTAGCTTAGTACCATCATCAAGAATGAAAGTCGAGTCATCGCCATAATGCCAGTGACTATCTGTAAGGTCTGCATCATCTTGTAATTGACCATTATCATCATATTCACTAACATGAGGATCACCCCAAATTTCAGTAATCATATTTCCAGCTGAATTATAAATACTGATAGCAGTTGAAGTTTCATCAAAGCTAATTCTATATCCACCAACAGTGGTAAATTCTCTTTCTCCAGTTACAGTTAAGCCTTCAGCAGATTCTCTGGTATTAATCATCCTGTCTAATAAATTTATGTCATCATCATCAAGCAAATTATCCTGTGTAAGATCTAAGCTAGTAATATCATCAGTGCTTTCGTAGCTTTTAATTGTGCTAATAACACTAGTGAGTTTTTGTTGATCATTAGAGCCATCAAGTTTTAGTAGTTTGACTAAACCTTGGGATGCTTCATATTTATCTTCGATAATTCCTTGTAGGTACTTACTATAGTCTTCAAGTCTTTTGTTAATTTCTTCGTTACTTAAACCATTGATTACTGTGTTGTAGTCCATGAATAAGAGCTATCAATTGAAGGTTAAGTCTAGGTAAAAAAAGTTAATGTTTTAATAAAACTCTCAAAGACCATTTAGACCATTATACTAATTGAGAAAGTATTGCCTCAGCGTCAGCAATTTGAGCATCTATATTAGCTATTTGCTGCTCAAGTGAGACTCCACCAGAACGGCTGCGACTTCTTCCTGAACTTGAGCCAGAGCTTGATTCTAGCCTAGCAACAAGCTCCAATCTTTTAGCATGCAGCCTAGCAATTTTGTCTTCAGTGATTGAGTATGAAAGCGATTTTGAATCATCAAACTCATCATCCATAACAGAATCAACTATGACATTGATAGCGTTTTGTAAGGCGAGCGAGCCTTCAGTACCTTCATCTAAAAACTCATTAAGAATATCATTCACTAAAACTTGTAGGTCAGAATTATAAACTTGCTCGTCTATTGTAGGAATAGTACTTTCTTCTGAGCCGCGAGATCTGTTTCTGCTTCTACTTCTACCACTTCCATTATTGTTAGTATCGTTGACAAAGTAAGTGGCATCAAAAAGAGCATCTTTATAAGTATCAAGAACAGTAACAACGGTCTCGCTAGCATTCTCTGTTAAAGCATCGTATTGCTTCAAATATTCTGATGCTGTTTGAGCATAAGATTCAATAAATTGTTGAGACTCTTCATCAGGAAATTTTGCAAGTGCTGCACTATAATCCAGCCCAAGGTATGAATTAATCAAAACATCTTTGAAAGCTTGATTTTTTTCAGGATCACCATAGAAATTTTCATTTTCTAAACTGATGCCAGTTAGATTATAAAAACTACTGCTACTAGCACCCTGTGTTAAAAATTCAGTGGGGTCATCATAGAAACTATCAAGCAAGTCTTGATGCTCAGAAATTGGTCTTGATGCTATGTAATCAAAAGCAGATTGTACTTGATCGGCATCTATAGATTCGTCGTAGATAAAGTCAATATTCAAAGATCCATATAGATACTCGTCCTCAATTTCCGTTTGGAAGATATTAAAATCTAAAGCTGAGAGTGAGCTAAAATCAAGTACACTTTGACCGTCAAGAAGAGCTATTTTTTGCTCGCGTGTAATAGATACTTTTTTGGTTGCATTCGTGAATAATTCATTTCCAGATCTATTCCAGTAGGAATCCCAGCCTTCATTAGCAAGATCTTCAAGGCTTCCATCTTCTTTCAAGATAGACCATTGGTTTGTAATTTCATCAAAAACAAAAACACCATTTCTCTTGTTAGAACTATTTTTATCAGCAACAGCTGCATCCCACTCTTTAGCATCTATATCCAACTCTCTTATGGAATGAATAACATTACCTTCTTCTTGACCGGAGATACTATTATTGTTTCGTCCTTCGCCAAATTCAGTGCCATAATGAAAAACTTTGTCACCGTCAGTGATATAAATTCCTCTGTTAAAAAAGACAGATTCGTTTGAACCAATTTGATCAGAATTCAGCACAAGCTTAGTACCATCATCTAAAATAAAGGTCGAATCATCACCATAATGCCAGTGACTATTAGTTTGGTCAGTATCCTTATGCAACTTACCATTATCATCGTACTCGCGTACATGAGGATCACCCCATATTTGAGTAATTCTGTTACCAGAAGCATTGTAAATAGTTACACTACTTGAAATTTCATTAAATCCAATCTTATAGCCACCAGCCGTAGTAAACTCTTTTTCTCCAGTGACAGTTAAGCCTTCCGCAGATTCTCTGCTATTAATCATCCTATCTAAGAAATTTACGTCATTATCATCAAGCAAATTATCCTGTGTAAGATCTAAGCTTGTAATATCATCAGTAGTCTCATAATTTTTAATAGTGTCGATAACACTAGTTAGTTTTTGTTCGTCATTAGAACCGTTGAGTTTTAATAATCTAACCAAGCCTTGAGATGCTTCATATTTATCTTCGATAATTCCTTGTAAATAATTACTGTAGTCTTCTAGTCTTTTATTAATTTCCTCGTTACTTAAACCATTAATTACTGTGTTGTAGTCCATGGTGGTGAGCTATCAAAACCAGGTTAAATTTAAGTAAAAAAAGTTAATGTTTGAATAAAGGGCGTGTCGCCAAACGTAATACACAAAGTGAAGGTCTTAATATTTGATCATTTG